>JAWOHF010000149.1:0-9229 GCA_046496285.1 Candidatus Aminicenantota bacterium | reverse complement strand
GTTGACGGCCTCCGCCTGGAGGATGTCGATCCGGCCGTTGACGTAGGCCCTGAGCGTGAATTCCCCCGGCTGGGCCAGCCTGGCCCCGGCTTGCATCCCCAGGCGGACGACCTCACCCAGGACGGCCGGGCTACCGTGGCAGCTCAGCTCGACAACGTCCTCCCCCGTATAGGAGCGAGGGGCCTTGAAATAGGTCAGGAAGGCCTCGTCCAGGGGTGGCCCGTCGGGCCCTTCACAGACATGCCCGAAGACGGCCCGCCGCGCCGGGAATCTCCGCCCGACCCTCTCCTTGGGCCTGAAGATCCGGCCGGCGGCCGCCAGGGCCTCCTTGCCGCTGAGGCGGACAACGCCCAGCCCGCCGTGTCCATGCGGCGTCGAGATGGCGATGATCGTATCGTCCAGCATCCTGGGGCCTTCTCTTTGGCTCTCCATTGTAGAAGAGACGCCGGGTTTAGTAAATAGAGCCCGCAGGAAGCGGCTTCCGCGGAGAGAATCGCTCTCAGGCCCGGGACGTTCCTCTCGCGGCTCACCCTCTTCCGAGCTCCCTGATTCTCCGGCTGCGGAGGGGCCTCGGGGATTGTCCTCAATCGCTGCGGTGATTTCATACGCCTGCGAGAGGGCCGGATTCGGCGGCTCACGAAACTCGCGGGATCCAGACTAGCCCTCAGGATAGCAGGCTCAGACATCGTGAGCCGCCCTCTTCGAGGGTGCCCTCGTCCGGTCCTCTCTCCGTCTAAATCACCGCTTTAGGCTCTCTCGTACGATCCCCTACGGCCCCTTTTCCCGCAGCCTAGTAGGGGAGCACTCCTGCTCAAATGCGTCACTGTCCTTCGCCCCTCAAACCCTACAACTCACGAAGGCAGAGACCGAGCCCTGCCGGAGGCCGCAGGAGAAGGAGCCGCAGGGGTGTCGTCGACGGTAGCATAAAGCGGTGATTTAGCGTTACCGGGACGGATACGCGGCCCATTCCCACCGGATCCGGACCGGGAACGCGTGAAGAATCACCGCGCGGACGGAGATGATACCCCGAGGCTCCTCTGCGGCCGATAGGAAGGATCTATCGGGCGGATAGGTGCGCCGCGAGAGGAACGGCCCGAGCCGAGGCGGCTATAGATGCAAGGCGCGGAGGGTGAAGCTGTACTCCTAGTACTGCGAACCCTTCGCAACACAGCAGATGCGGCCGGATCGGCTCGCCCGGAGGGTCAGAATGCCGGTCTTTCCGGGAGCAGCTTCCGGGAATCCTATGAAAAGCTGGCAAGTTAAAGATCTTACGGATATCGCATGAGTTAGGGGACACATCGGCATTCTTATGAATAGATCAGGCCAGCTTAATCGCCGAGGTGTTCGACGAGGATCTTGATCCCGATCCCGATCAGAACGAGACCGCCGACGAGCTCGGCGCGCCGCCCGGCCAACCGGCCGACGACCGGGCCGAGCCTGGCCCCGACGACGGTCATGACGAAGCTCGTCAGGCCGATGACCGCGGCCGGGTAGAGAATGGACGCTTCTATGACCCCCAGGCTTAGTCCCACGGCCAGCGAATCGATGCTCGTGGCGATCGAGAGGACGAGCAGCCGCTTGCCGCGCGTCCGGTCAGGGCGGGCTTCTTTTTCCTCTTCGCTGAGCTCGAACGACTCGTATATCATGTGGCCGCCGACGGCCGCCAGGAGGCCGAAGGCGACCCAGTGGTCGAAATTCCCGATGAGGCCGAGGAGCCGGGCCCCCGCGAGCCAGCCGAGGACGGGCATGAGAAATTGGAATCCGCCGAAGAAGGCGGCCATGCGGACGGCCTGCCTCACGGCCATGCCTCGGGCCCCGCTGGCCATCCCCAGGGAGACGGCGAAGCAATCCATGGCCAGGGCCACCGCTATCCCCAATATAAAGATGAACGACATGGGCTATCTCCGGAGCTGGATATTATAGCAGACTTCTCGCAGCCAGCGTGTGGCATATCGGGATCAAAGCCATGCTATAATATGTGATTCGGAACGAGCCCATGACGACCACAGAGAAGATCCTGCTCCGCGGGGTCAAGGTCCACAACCTCAAGGACATCGATCTCGACGTCCCCCTCAACAAGCTCATCGTCGTGACCGGCGTCAGCGGTTCGGGCAAGTCCTCCCTGGCCTTCGACACCCTCTACGCGGAAGGGCAGAGACGCTACATCGAGTCCCTGTCGTCCTACGCCCGCCAGTTCCTCGAGCGCATGGACAAGCCCGACGCCGACCTCATCGACGGCATCCCGCCGGCCGTGGCCATCCAGCAGAAGGCGGTCACCAAGAACCCGCGGTCGACCGTGGCCACGGTCACCGAGATCTACGATTTTCTCCGCGTCCTGTACGCCCGCATCGGGACCGTCCACTGCCCCGCCTGCGGCCGGCCCGTCCGGCGCGACACCATCGACGGGGTCATCGACGAGCTCCTTCGGGAAGGGCCCGGCGAGAAGGCCCTCATCACCTTCGCCTGGCCCCGGGAACGCCGCCTGGCCCTTCTCAAGAAGGACGGGTTCATGCGGGCGGTCGTCGGAGGGCGGGTCGTGGCCGTCGATTCCGCCCCAACGCGGACAACCTCCCTGGACATCCTGGTCGACCGCATCACCGTCGGCGTCGACGAGCGCGAACGGCTGGCCGATTCCCTGGAAATGGCCATGAAGAGAGGGGATGGACGGGTCCGCGTCCTGACCGAGGCCGGGCGCGAATTCAGGTTCTCCGACAAGCTCGAATGCAAGGCCTGCCAGGTGACGATCGAAGATCCCTACCCCAACCTCTTCTCCTTCAACAGCCCACAGGGCGCCTGTCCCGACTGCCACGGGTTCGGCGACTTGGCCGTCCTCGACGAGGACAAGGTCGTGCCCGACCGGGCCAAGAGCCTGGAGCAGGGCGCCGTCGAGCCCTGGACGAAACCCCTGTCCAAGAGTCTGCAGCGCGAGCTCCTGACCGAGGCCCGGCGGCGCCGCATCCCGGTCAACGTCCCCTTCCAGGACCTCAAGCCGGAGCATCAACGGTTCGTCATCGACGGCGGGGACGGCTACGCCGGGGTCAAGGGCTTTTTCGAATGGCTCCAGTCCAAGAAGTACAAGGTCCAGGTCCGGGTCCTTCTCAGCCGCTACAGAAAATACGTCCCCTGCCCCGCCTGTTCGAAGACACGCCTCAATTCCCGGGCCCTCGGCGTCAAGGTCCAGGGCCTCAACATCGGCGACTTTGTCAGGATGACCGTCCGCGAGGCCTCGGATTTCCTGGCCGAGGTCCGCCTCCCGCCCTTCGAAGCCCGGATCGCCGACAAGCTTATCGTCGAGATCCGCAACCGCCTCCGGTTCCTTCTCGAGGTCGGCCTCGACTATATCGCCCTCGACCGCATGACGTTCACCCTCAGCGGCGGGGAGGCCCAGCGCATCAATCTGGCCGCGGCCCTCAGCGCCTCTCTCGTCGGCACCCTGTTCGTGCTCGACGAGCCGTCCATCGGCCTCCACCCCCGGGACAATCACCGGCTCATTCAGATCCTGCGGTCCCTCAAAGACATCGGCAACACGGTCGTCGTCGTCGAACACGACCCGGACATCGTGCGGGCCGCGGAACACATCGTCGACATGGGCCCGCGGGCCGGGGAGGCGGGCGGAGAAATCGTATTCGAGGGGCCCTGGCCCGCCTTCGTCCGCAGCCGGAGCTCCCTGACCGCCCAATACATCCGGGGGGACAAGGAGATCCCTGTGCCGGCCTCGCGGCGGACGGGCCGGACGTTCCTCGAGATCCGCGACGCCCGCAAGCACAACCTCAAGCATCTCAACGTCAAAATCCCTCTCGGCGTTTTCACCTGTGTCACGGGCGTTTCGGGCTCGGGCAAGAGCACCCTCCTCCACGACGTCCTCTACCAGGGTTTCGAGGACCCCGGCGGCAACGGCTTCGGCGACATCCGCGGGCGCGATCTCGTCAACCGGATCATCATGGTCGATCAGTCTCCGCTGAGCGCCTCCCCGCGGTCCATCCCGGCCACCTACACCAAGGCCATGGACGGTATCCGCAACCTCTTCAGTCAGGTCCGCGAATCCAAGCTCATGGGCTTCCGGCCCGGGTATTTCTCCTTCAACACGGCGGGCGGCCGGTGCGAGGTCTGCAAGGGCGCCGGGTTCCAGGTCGTCGAGATGCAGTTCCTCTCGGACGTCACCCTGGTCTGCGACGCATGCAAGGGCCGGAGGTTCAAGCCCGAGATCCTCGATATCCGCTGGAACGCCAAGAACATCGACCAGATCCTGGCCATGAGCGTCACCGAGGCCTGCCTGTTCTTTGCCGGGCGGTCGGAGATCACCCGGAAGCTCTATCCCCTGGTCGAGGTCGGCCTCGGCTATCTCAAGCTCGGGCAGCCCACCACGACGCTGTCGGGGGGCGAGCTGCAGAGGATCAAGCTGGCCTATCACCTCGTCCACGAGAAGGGCAATAAGATCCTCTACCTCTTCGACGAGCCGACCATCGGTCTCCACCCGAACGATGTCGCCGTCCTCCTGCGGTCCTTCCAGAGGCTGGTCAACGAGGGCCATACGGTCGTCGTCATCGAGCATAACCTGGACGTCATCAAGAGCGCCGACCACGTCATCGACCTCGGGCCGGAGGGCGGACAGGACGGAGGGCGCCTTGTCGCCCAAGGGACGCCGGAGCAGGTGGCCGCGAGCCGCACCTCCATCACCGCGAAATACCTCCGGGAATGCTTGGGGGGCGTCAAGCTCCCGAAGGTTCGAGCTCCAAGAAGAAACCGAGACAAGTGAACACATATTATACATATATTTAAATATATTGATATCTCATACATTATAATATATATAAACAGATATATTGGACATTATGTGTCCTATATATATACATTTTTTATTAAAACCATTTTTTCTCTTAATTCTCTTATCGTATTTTATATCTGTCATTTACATTTTCTTCAAAGTGATGGCATCGTTCTTGCCGTACAAGGGGAGTGTTCAGAGGTCACCCGTGAACGTTTACCTTCAGCGCTACCTGGGGCTGGACGAGCAGCGCGAATTCTCCCGGCCCGCGGGATTTCCGACTCTCCGCGACCTGGAGAAGGACTACATCGGCTTCCTCCTCGAGGTCACCGACGACAACCGGGCTGAGGTCTCGAGGATCCTGGGGGTTTCCCGCTCGACCCTCTACCACAAGATCCGAAGATACGCCTTGTCGACCCTCGACCCGCTCGGCCTTTGATTTCCCTTCCCCCTGTGCTATCCTCGGGCCACGAACAACCTGTCCCGAGGAGCGAAGAAATGACCCGAAACGCGCGCGGCCTGGCCGTCACCCTGACCTTGCTCTGTATCGGCTACGTTTGGACCCCGGCCGCCTCCCCCTGCACCTTGGCCTTGATCTCAGGGCAGGCCGCGAAGAACGGCCGGGCCCTGATGTGGAAAAATAGGGACACCACAGAAGTCGACAACAAACTGATGCACATCAAGGGCCCGAAATTCGCTTTTACGGCCTTGATCAACGCCGCCGACGCAAAGGGGGACGAGGTCTGGGGAGGTTTGAACACGGCGGGCTTCGCCGTCATGAACTCCCAGGCCAACGATCTGGCCGACGCCGCCAAGAAACACGACGGGGCCGGCAACGGGGCCCTCATGAAGCTGGCCTTGGGCGAATGCGCCACGGTCGAGGATTTCGAGAGGCTGCTCATCCGTGAAAAGGGCCGGTTCGACCTGGCGGCCAATTTCGGGGTCATCGACGCCCAGGGGAACGCGTGTTTCTTCGAAACGAGCAGCTCGTCCTTCCAGAAATTCGACACCCGGGACCCGCGTGTCGCGCCGTTCGGGACGATCGTCCGGACGAACTTCGCCTTCACCTCCCCGGACCCCATGGAGGGGGGCGGTTTCATCCGCTTCGAACGCATCTCTCGCGTCGTCGGGGCGGCCCGCGGGGAGAACCGGCTGGACGTCCGTTTCATCCTCCAGGAAGCGGCCCGGGACCTGGTCCACGAGAAGCTCCATTCCTATCCCCTGGTCCGCCCGCTGCCCGACGACCCGGCCGAACCCCTGTTCATCAATACCAACGACACGATCAACCGGAACTCGAGCGTCTCGGTCCTCCTGTTCGAAGCCGCGCCCTCGCCCGACAAGGCCCACCTGGCCACCATGTGGGTCATTTTGGGCCAGCCCGTGACCGGCGTCGCCGTGCCGGTCTGGCCGTTCGCCGGGAAGGTCCCGGCTGTCACCGCCGGCCCCGGGACAGCCCCTCTCAACAACTTCAGCCGGGCCCTCACGGCCTATCTTTATCCGGACTCGCGGGGCCGCATGCCCCAGTACCTGAGCGTGAGCCGCCTGAGGACCTCTGGAGGCGAGGGCGTCCTGCCCAAGCTCCTGCGGATCGAAGACGGGGTCCTGGACGCGACCGCCGCGATGCTGGCCAAGTGGGAAGCGGCCGGGCCTCTTCCGGAGAAGGTCGGGGAATTCCAGGAATCGACGGCCTCCGCCGTCCACGAGGCCATGAAGCGGGAGTTCCCGGACATCCGCTGAGGGCCGATGATGGCTCAGCGGCCGGGGTCCGCAAGCCGCTCGATCTTCCGGACGTAGGCGTCGGCGTCGAATTTGCGCCTCAGGCCCCCGGCGGTCATGGTCCGGATCGTGCCGTATACGGGCCGCCGGGCCCAGGGCCGGTCGTGCTTCCCGAAGCACCACGCCACGCCAGAGAATCCGTTGGCGTCCCGCCCGTCGAGCTCGTACTTGTTATTGAGGAGCAGGGCCGTCCGGAACGCGTCCCGCGGCGATGCCGACCACTCCAGGATCTTCTTGCCCCAGTACATGCGCATGTATCCGTGCATCTTCCCGGTCAGGACCATTTCCTTCTGGGCGGCGTTCCAGTACGGGTCGTGGGTCGCACCACGCTCGAACTGGCTTCGGGTGTAGACGAACTCCCGGGGGTCGTTCTCGTGCTCGAGAAGGGTCGAGCGGCACCAGTCGGGGAGCCCTTCGAACCGGTCGTAGGCCCGGTTGTAGAGAACGAAATTCAGGCTCAATTCCCTCCGGACGATGAGCTCCTCGAGGAAGGCGGCCTGCCCGTAGCGCGGGCCCTTCTTCACGGCCAAGGCCACGGCCAGCGGCGAGATCTGCCCGAAATGCAGGTACGGGCTCAGCCCGGACTGACCGTCAAGGGTCGGGTCGTTCCGGGCCTCGGCGTAAGCCTCGAGGCCCTCCCTGACGAAGCGCCGGAGCTTGCGGGCGGCCTCTGAGGCCCCTCCGCGCAACCCGGCCACTCCCGCGACGCTCCGGTCGAGGTCCAGCCGGGCCAGGGCCTTGGGCGTGTCGTCGATGTCCCAGGATTCGAGAGGGGGGCGGTCGGACTCCTTCCGCATGGGGACCCGGGGACAGGGCTTCAGGAACCCGTCGAGCAGCCGGTGGACCTTGGGGCGCAGGGTGGCCGCCGCGTATTCCTCTTTGGTGGAAGCGGCCGGCACGGGGACGACCGTGTTCGTGTCGACCTGAACGAGGGCGCAGGGCAGAGCGGCCGACGCGGCCTGCCGCCATTTCCTCTCGATGCGGACGTACCCGTCGTCGGTGACGACCAGGCAGGCCCGCCGGCCGAGCTCGGAGACAGCCGCGTCGGGCTCACCCCTCCGGACGACCATCGGGATGCCGCGTTCGCGAAGCGACGCCTGCGTCTCCTTCAGGCCTTCGAGCATGAATGCATAGTGACGCTCGTTGGCTTCGGGATAGCTGTCTGTCAAGCCGAACAGGGCGGCCAGGGGCTTGCGCAGCGCGTTGGCCTGCCCGACGGCGAACTCGAGGGCGTGGTTGGCCTCGGCCCGCTGGGCCGCCTGCATCCAGTAGACGACGAACTCGCGGTCGAGGATCTTGCCGTCGTTGAGGGCCCGGACCCTGTCGGGGCTGATCGCCGGGACTCCCATCGTTCCTGTCGGGCCGCCGCCGGTCTTTCCGGCCGGACAGCCCTACTTGAGCCTGGACTCGACGGCCTTCCAGTCGACGTTCTTGAAGAAGGCCTCGATATAGTCGGCTTTCTTCAGGCCGTAATCGACCATGAACGCATGCTCGAAGACGTCCAAGATGAGCAGGGGGTGACACCCCGCGGGGTGGCTGACATCGTGCTCGTTGACCCAGAAGTTGATGAGCCGACCGTTGGCCGGGTCCTCGTAGAGGACGACCCAGCCGATGCCGCGCATGGCCCCCGTGGCCCGAAATTCCTTTTCCCAGGCCTCGAGGCTGCCGAACTGCGCGGCCAGCTGCTTTCCGAGCTTGCCGTTCGGGTCGAGCGGGCCCGCGCCGCCGAGGTTCTCGAAATAATACTCGTGGAGCCTCATGCCGTTGAACTCCCAGCCGAGGCGCCTCTTGAGCTCGGCGAACTCCGGCGTCGCCGTCTTGCCGTCCTTGGCCATCTGGCCCAGGATGTCGAGGACCTTGTTGGTGTTGGTCACGTAACCCTGGTACAGCGTGAAGTGGTTCTTGAGGAGCGTCTCGCTGAATCCGGGCATGCCGATGAGCCGGCCGTAGTCTTTGGCGGTGTAGGTCATGGTCTGTCCCTCCTTGGGTGGTGTGAGCGCCCGCGCTTTGGACGTGAGGACTCGGGAAGAGGCCCCGGCGGCCCCCGCCAAGCCCGCTAACCTGAGGAATTCCCGTCTCTTCAGCATGGTCGCGCTCTAGCGATAAAATCCTACCATATAAGTAGGGATTAGGCAAGTCACTTCGCGGCGCCTTTCTCCCCGGCGGCCTTCTCGGGCAGGAGCCCGACCTTGCGGCGGATCTCCTCTTCGAGCCGGGCCGCCAGCTCCTTGTTCTCCTTGAACAGCTTTCTGACGTTGTCGCGGCCCTGACCGAGGCGCTCGTTCTTGTAGGAATACCAGGTCCCGCTCTTGTCCAGGATCCCGTTCTCGAAGCCGACGTCCACCAAGTCCCCTTCCCGCGAGATGCCCTCGCCGAAGATGATGTCGAACTGGGCTTCCCGGAAGGGCGGGGCCATCTTGTTCTTGACGACCTTGACCTTGGCCCGGTTGCCGATGACCTGGTCGCCGTCCTTGAGAATGGACAGCCGGCGGACGTCGATGCGCATGGAGGAGTAGAACTTCAGGGCCCGTCCTCCGGTCGTCGTTTCGGGATTGCCGATGAACATGCCGATCTTCTCGCGGATCTGATTGATGAAAATGAAGCAGGTCTTGGAGCGGGCGACGATGGCCGTGAGCTTGCGCAGGGCCTGGGACATGAGCCTGGCCTGGAGCCCCATGTGGGAGTCGC
>JAWOHF010000063.1:0-4535 GCA_046496285.1 Candidatus Aminicenantota bacterium | reverse complement strand
TCCACTTGGCCTTCGACAAGGTCTATCTCCAGGCCGGAGGAGACCTGGATAACAGCCGCAGGCGCCTGAGCTCGGAGCTCGAGCTCAATGTCCGGCAGAAGCGGCAGGGCTTGAACGGGCTGGCGCTCTGGCAGGTTTCGAAGGGCCTGGCCTTGTCCGCCCTCTTCGGGACCGAGGAATATGAATACGAGGACCCCGACTCGGTGGAGACGGACCTCGCCGAAAAGTTGAACCGCAAGGAAGACCGTTTGGGCGTCATCGCCTACATTCTGCCCTCTCCCCGGATCAGGTTTTTTCTGAACGGCCGGTACGGGACCCACACTTTTGCCTCGGAATCCTCGGACTTCCGGGACGCCCAGAGCTACGGCGTCTTCGGAGGCCTCGAATTCGTTCCCCGGACGGGAGAGGTCGTCGAAGGCGCCGGGGTCCAAGGAAGCCTCCGTCTGGGATACGAGCGCTTCGATATCAAAGACCCAAGGTATTTGGACGGGAGCGGGATCACAGGCGAAGCCGACATCTCCGCCCGGCTCATGAAGAAAACGACGGGCCGGGTCTTTTTTTCCAGGGGCTTCAATTATTCGATCTACTTCGGCTCCACGTATTATCTGCAGACGGGCTACGGCGCGGGGCTTTCGAGGCTTCTGACGAGGAGGGCCACCGTGTCGTACGACATTTCGTACGGCCAGAGCGACTATCCCGAGGACTTCTCTGATGCAGAGGACCCGTTTGGCACGCTCAGGAATCGCTATCTGAGCCACACCGTCAGCCTGAGGCTCCGTGCCGCGCGCGACCTGGACGTCACCTTCCTGGGCCGGCTGTCCAGCAGGATACGGACGGCGGGGGGCGAGGCCAGGGAGCGCGGTTTCATCGGTTTCAACCTGACTTACGGCTTTGCCCAGGGAAGGAGCTAGTGCCCCCCTCCTCTGGATTCTTCGAAAGAAAGAAGCTAAAATGGGAAACGTGAAGGAACGCTTACGATGAGAAGACTGATAGCCGTTTTGATAGTCGCGCTCGCGCTGGCAACCGGCGCTGAGGGGGCGTCCGCCGTCCAGGACACCCAATCGCTTCCGGTCATCGATTACCGGATCGGGGCCAAAGACCTGCTCGAAATAGCCGTGTTCGAGCTCCCCGAGCTCAACCAGACCATGCGGGTCTCGGAGGACGGCTCGATCACGATGTCCCTGCTGGGCAAGGTCGAGGTCGCCGGGCTGACGGCTCAGGAGCTCGAGGCCAAGCTGGCTTCGCTCCTGGAGGAAAGATTCACCACCGGCGGGGCCCACGTCACGGTGTTCATCAAGGAATACCAGAAGGTGGCGGTGATCGGGGCCGTCGGCCGTCCCGGGATGTACGAGATGGTCGGGCCGACGACCCTTCTTCAGATGATCGCCCAGGCCGGGGGACTGAGCGCCCAGCACATGGGCGAGCTTTTCATCTACCGGCAGGGAGATGACGGCAAGCAGACGAAGATCGTCGTCAGACTCGATGACCTGACCGTCGGCGGCAACCAGGACCTCAATATCCCGCTCCAGCCTAAGGACGTGGTCACCGTTCCCATCGACCAGGTGCAAAATGTCTTCGTCTATGGGGAGGTCCGGAACCCGGGGGCGATCTCGTTCATGAGCTCGAAAGGGATCACCCTGATCCAGGCCATCGCCCAAGCCGGCGGGACGACGGAGTGGGCCAAGGAATCGGGCGTGGTCATCAAGCGCCGGGACAAGAGGACCGGCAAAGAGATGAAGATCCCCGTGAAACTGAAGCACATGATCAGCGGCAAGTTGTCCGACCTCGTTCTCATGGAAGGCGACGTCGTCATCGTCCCCTGAGCTGAAAGGAACCTATGGCTGAGATCAGCACCGAACCAAAGACCGGGCTTCTGACCCAGGCCCAGCATTACTGGCACATCCTCCTCAAGTGGAAATGGATGATCGCCATCCTCGTGGCTGTCACCGTCGCCGGGACCGTGATCTACAGCTTGAACCTGACCCCGATCTACGTTTCGAGCGGCAGCGTCTGGATCGAGGACGACCCCAACATCCTGCCTTTCGAGGAAGTCCAATCGTTCAGCGCCGGGAAGAACATGCAAAGCCATGCGCGGCTCCTGCGGAGCAAGTCGCTGGCCGCGGACACGATCGACAAGCTGAAGCTCTACGAGAACCCGGCCTTCGCCGGGCAGCCGGGCGAAAACGGGACGCGGCCCGACCCCGGCGAACCGGCCTACCGGGAGCGGCTCGTCCAGCGCTTCCTCAGCCAGGTCTCGGTATCGGCCAGCGAGAAGACGCGGCTCATCGACGTGAGGTTCAGCAGCCCCAGCCCGAAGCTGGCCATGGACGCCCTGAACGCGCTGTTCGACGGATACATCGACATGATCGTCAGGAAGAGATACGCCGCTTCGGAGCAGGCCGCGGAATTCCTGACCGCCCAGATCGGCGAGCTGCGGACCGAGATCGCGGCCAAAGAAACGGAGCTCAGCAAGTATGGCTCGGAAAAGGACATCTTGCCCATCAGCGCCGCCGAGGCCCCGACGGTCTCCCGATTGTCCGAGGTCAACAGCGCCCTGACCAACGCGACGATGGAGAAGATCAACAAGCTCAATACGTATAACCAGCTCAAGGCCGCGCCCCTGGGGGAGATCCCCGAAGCTCCAGGGGGGAGCCTCGTCCAGCGCCTCCGCGAGCAATACATCTCCCTCAGCCGCCAGTACGCCACGCGGCTGGCCACTGTCCGGCCGGAATATCCGGAGATGAAGCGTCTGAAATCGGAGCTCGACGCGGCCACGGAAGCGCTGCAGAGCGAGACCCAGAACCTGATCCGGAGCGCCTATGGCGAATATCAGGCTGCCCTGGCCAGGGAACAATCCTATCAGAGGCTTCTGAACGACCTGAAGAACGAGGCTTACAAGGCCAGCAGCAGCTCGGTGATCTACAACAGCCTGAGGATCGAGCTCGAGAACAAGAAGTCCCTTCTCGAATCGCTCGCCAAGCGGAAGAGCGAAATGGACGTGTCCTCCCAGCTCGAGGGTTTGGAGGGGCTCAACGTGTGGATCGTCGACAAGGCCGATTTCCCGTTGGGCGCCGCCTTCCCGAACAAGCGGAAGAACGTCCTGATGGGGTTGCTGGTCGGGCTGGCGGGAGGGATCGGGCTGGCCCTGGGCACCGAGTACCTGAACAACACGGTCAAGACCTCCAAGGACGTGGCGGCCGCCACGGGCCTGCCGACGATCGGAGCCATCCCGGCGTTCGAAGAGGACGCGCGGGCCAAGGGCCCTCTGGCCGAGCTCCGCAGAATGACCGCCGTGCTGAAAGGGAAGACCAAGAGAGAGAAGGTAAAGCCCGGGAAGAAGCGCAAGGGAGGGGGGCTCGGGCGGAGACGAAAGAACGACACGCCGGCTTGGCTGCAGAAGGTCCGGGCCGAGAGGGGCGAGGCGGAGGTGACGAACCACGGCGCCATCCACCTGATCGCTTCCAAGGAGCCGAATTCGATCCAGGCGGAGAGCTTCCGCTCGATCCGGACAACGCTCCTCGTATCGTCGCCGCCGGGGAAGATCAAGAGCATCGCCATCACCAGCCCTCTGGCCCAGGAAGGCAAGTCCTCGGTCATCTCTAATCTGGGGATCGCGCTGGCCCAGTCGAACAAGCAGGTCGTCATCATCGATTCGGACCTTCGGAAGCCCAGGCAGAGCGCCATCTTCGGGCTGGGCCGGGCGGGAAGCGACTCGGGGCTGACCGGCTATCTGAGCTCTCAGATCACGGAAGCGGACATCCTCAAGCCTACCGATTTCGCCAATCTTTTCGTCATCACCTGCGGGCCCGTCCCGGCCAACCCGATCGAGCTCCTGACCTCGGAGAGGATGGATATGCTGGTGTCCGTCCTCAAGAAAAATTTCGATTTTATTCTTTTGGATACGCCTCCGGTGCTGGCCGTGTCCGACACGCTGGCCATGGGGCCCATGGTGGACGCGGTCATTCTCGTGGCCCGCGGCGGAGAAACCCCCGTCCCGGCCCTGAAGCAGGCCAAGCAGAAGCTCGACACCCACAAGCTCAAGTGTTTAGGGGTCATCCTGAACGGCGTGGACTTGGTCGAACAGGACGGCTACTACGCCAAGCAGTACTACCACTATTCCAAGGAATAGTTGGGGTTTGAGTTTTTTGGGTCCAAAAACGCGAAAATAGCTCCTTCAGGCTTGACATTTCAAAAAACCTCTAATATTATGCTGTGTGTCTAGCCCCTATGGGGCATAAAGGTTAGCCATCCGGGCGCTCAGGATCAGCGCGAAGGATGAGTTGGCCAGGTTGGGGATGCTGTTTTTGAATGGAACAAAAGCCAGATTTCTCTTCGACGGGGCCTTCTCTGTCTTCAAGGTTTCAAATGATTGGAAAAGCGGGAGCCAAGGAGGTGCGAAATCAGACAAGACAAGGAATTTTGGGCGCAAGCCTTTCACCGGGCGAAAATCGAAGCAACAAAACTAAGGAGGATGAAATGAAAAAAACATGGATCATAGCATTGTCCGCTATTGTTCTGTTGGGGCTCTCGCTGGT
>JAWOHF010000058.1:0-4266 GCA_046496285.1 Candidatus Aminicenantota bacterium | reverse complement strand
GGCTATGGGGCGTGCGGCCAGCCGAGGCGGGCAAGGTGCTCGACGAACTGGCCAGCCGCGCCATCCTATTGGATACGGAGCAGGACGGCCGCCGCGGTACCCGCATCCCCCTTCGGGAGGCGGGCGGCCGATCTATCTCTATCCAAAGCTCTCATCTGCTTCCCCCGAGTATGCCATGATACCCGTACCTTTCGTAGTCGAGCAACCCCTTTCGGGGCCTTCGCCCCGAGAGCGGGGACACGTACCTTCGGGACATGTCCCCGTCATGCCTCTTCATGTCCGTCCGGGCTCGTAGGCCTTCGGTCGAGAAATTGGGGAATGAGTATTGTGTCCCCAAATTAGTGGAGGATGACAGGGACGGCGCCGGCCGTCCAGCCCTGGCGGTAGCGGATGACCGCCTTTTTCGTCAGTTTCTGGCCGCCGGCCTCCACGGTGACGACGTACTCTCCCGGATCGACCATTCCCGCCCCCGGGCCGCGGAACCGCGGGGCCTGCTGGCCCGTCCGCTGCGGCCTCATGCCCCAGGCGACGCTGTTCAGTCCGGCCTCTCCCCTGCCGGTGATCTCGGCGACCACGGTCCCGTAGGGATCGGCCACGATGATCTTGACCGGCCCGGCGGCCTTGGCCTTCAGGTAGTAGTTGACGATGACGGCGTTGGGCTCGTTCGGGGTGAACAGATGGGAGTCACCGAGGAGCCGGTAATTCCCCATCCCTCCGGTGATCCGCTGGGTCCTCGGCTCGATGTCGAAAAGGTGAAGATCCGAAGACAGTACGTCCGCCGTCATCTCCTGGAGCGGCGAGATGTCGATGATATACGCGCCCCTCCCGTAAGTGGCCACCACGAGGTCGTTCTCCCGCGGATGGATGACCAGGTCGGTGACCTTGGCCGAGGGCATGCCGGCCCGGAAGGGCAGCCATTTCTTCCCGCCGTCAACGGTCACATAGACGCCCCACTCGGTGCCGACGAAGAGCAGGTTCGGATTCTTGCGGTCCTGGACGACGACGTTTATGGGCTTGCCGTTCGGCAGGTCGCCGGCGATCGACGTCCACGTTTCGCCGTAGTCGGTCGTCTTGTGGATCGAGACGCGGTAGTTGTCGAGGCGCCAGCCCGTCTTGGCCACGAAGGCCGTGCCCGCCGCGTGCGGCGAGGGGAGCACCCGGCTGACCCAGAAATCGGCCGGCCCGCCGGCCGCGGCCAGCTTGGCCGTCCGGTCGAGCCAGGTCGCCCCGCCGTCGCGGGTCACCTGGACCTTGCCGTCGTCCGCGCCCGTCCAGATGATGCCGGGCTCGACGGGCGACTCGGCCAGCGTGGTCAGCGTGCAGAACGAGATATGGCCCTCGCCGTGCTGCTTGGCGGCCTCGTCGGTCGTCAGGTCGGGGCTGATCTCGCGCCAGGTATCCCCTCGGTCGAGCGAGCGGAACACGACCTGCGCGCCGACGTACACGATGGCCGGGTTGTGCGGCGAAAGCGCGATCGGCGGCGTCCAGTTGAAGCGCAGCGGCCGCGCCCCCGCCGGCCGCGTCGGGGTGATCGTCTTCTTCGCGCCCGTCTTCTGGTCGAGCCGCCACATGGGGCCGAACTCGCGGTTGTTGTAGAGCCAGCGCGAGTCGGCCGGGTCGACGCAGTTGTACATGCCGTCGCCCTCGCCGACGGTCACCCAGTCGGAGAGAGTGATGGCCCCCGACCAGCCGTTCGACGGCCCCTTCCAGGAGTCGTGGTCCTGCAGGCCGACATAGATGTTGTAAGGATCTTCCATGTCCACGCCGACCGCGTAGATCTCTCCGAGCGGCATGTTGTAGGCGTGGTGGCTGGTCTTGCCCCGGTCGTAGGAATAATTGACCCCGCCGTCGGAGCCGAAGATCAGCCGGTTCGAATCGAGCGGGTCGACCCACAGGGCCCGCCAGTCGCCGAAGGCCCGGGGCATGACCCCGTCGGTCGGCCAGCCCAGCCCCTTCCAGGTTTTGCCGCCGTCGTTGGTCGAAGCCACGGAGACCCCGGTGATGTAGACGGTCTCCGGGTCGTTCGGATCGAGGCGCAGCTGGTTGAAGGAATAAGGGGCCTTGTTGAGGGCGTCCTCGTGGCCGGCGTTGACTTTGCGCCAGGTGTTTCCGGCGTCGTTCGACCGGAAGACCTCGTTGCCCATGGTCCGGGCGGGCGGCGTCCCGCCGCGCGCCTTGTCCAGCTCGGCCTCCTTGGCCGTAGGCTGGCGCTTGTTGCCGTTCTCGACGACGGCGTAGAGGATATCCGGATCTTTCTGATAGACGTCGAGGCCGATGCGCCCGATGCGGCCGGTCGGCAGGCCCCCGCCTAACCGCGACCACGCCTGGCCGCCGTCGGTCGTTTTATGGATGGCGCTCTCCGGACCGCCGATCTCGTAGTGCCAGGGCAGCCGGACCTTGTCGTACATCGCCGCGTAGAGGGTGTCGGGCGCCGAGCGGACCATGGTCAGGTCCACAGCGCCGATCTTGTCGCTGACAAAGAGGACTTTCTGCCAGGTCCGGCCGCCGTCGGTCGTCTTGAAGACACCGCGCCCGGCGTTGTCGGAGAACAACGTTCCCATGGAGGCGACATACAAGATGTCGGGGTCCGCCGGATGGATGACGACCCGGGCGATGTGGTGGGAATCGGCCAGGCCCATGTGGGTCCAGGTCTTTCCGGCGTCGACCGACTTCCAGACGCCGTCGCCCGAGCTCGAGCTGCGGGCGCAGTGGGCCTCGCCCGTGCCGACCCAGACGACGTTCGGGTCGGAGGGGGCCACAGCCACGTCGCCGATCGAAAGCTTCGGCTGGCCGTCGAAGACCGGCTCGAAGGTCGTGCCGTTGTTGGTCGTCTTCCACACGCCGCCGTTTCGGGTGCCGACGTAGAGCGTGTAAAGCTGATCGCGGGCGGGTGTCTCGGGCACGGCGAAGGCCGTCACCCACGACCCGGCCCGGTAGGGGCCGAGGGCCCGGGAGGTAAAGCTATTGAGGAGGTCCTCGGTGAACGCGCTCTGGCCCAAGGCCGTTCCTCCTGCCGCCAAGGTGATCATGACCGCCGCCGCGACGGCTCTCGAAAGCACGCGTGTCTTCATGGCTCCTCCTGTCCAAGACTGTCTATTTGATCCCGGACCTTGACGTTTCCGGCCGGTCTCTCAGGCGAGTTCGACCATTGGAGCGAACGGGCTGATATATTATATTTCATCCGCTTTTGTAATTAAAGAGAATCCGGCCGTGGCACTCCGCCGTAAGCTGGGGACACGTACAAAGAGTACATGTCCCTGTGTCTTGCCCCCGGCCCCCCGGCGAGTATAATAAGGGCTGGAAGCGGGCGGCGATCGGAGTCAAGCGGAGGTTCGCGGAATGAAAGACTCCAAGTACGCGCTCGGGCTCGACTTCGGCACCAACTCCGTGCGGGCCCTGGTCGTCGATGTCCGTAACGGCGATGAGGTCGGGACGGCCATCTTTCCCTATCCGACCGGCGAGGCCGGCATCATCCTCGACGCCAAAGACGCGAACTTGGCCCGCCAGAACCCGGCCGACTGGCTGCTTGGCATCGAAAAATCGGTCGCCGAAGCCCTGGCCGCGGCCAAGAAAAAGAGCCGCGCTTTCAAGCCTGAGAACATCGTCGGCATCGGCGTCGACACGACCGGCTCGACCCCCCTCCCTGTCGATCGGGCCGGCAAGCCCCTGGCCCTTTACAAGGAGCTCCGCCGCAACCCCAACGCCCACGCCTGGCTCTGGAAGGACCACACGGCCCACGCCGAAGCCGCCGAGATCACGGCCCTGGCCGCGGCCAAACACCCCGAATACCTAACCAAGTGCGGCGGGACCTACTCCTCCGAATGGTTCTGGAGCAAGATCCTCCATTGCCTGCGGACCGACGCCAAGGTGGGCTCGGCCGCCTTTTCGTGGGTCGAGTGCGCCGACTACATCCCGGCCGTCCTGACCGGCACGACCGACCCCCTGACGATGAAGCGGAGCCGGTGCGCCGCCGGCCACAAGGCCATGTTCAACGACCGCTGGGGCGGCCTCCCGGCCAAGCCGTTCCTGTCCGAGCTCGACCCGCGGCTCGGCGCCCTGCGCGACCGTCTCTATAAGAAGACCTTCACCTCCGACACCGTGGCCGGCCCTCTCACCAGGGATTGGGCCCGCAAGCTCGGACTCCGGCCCGGCATCCCGGTCGCCGTCGGGGCCTTCGACCCCCACCTGGGCGCGGTCGGTTCAAGCGTCGGGCCGGGGCGGTTCGTCAAGATCGTCGGCACCAGCACCTGCCACGTCTGCGTCTGG
>JAWOHF010000343.1:0-5799 GCA_046496285.1 Candidatus Aminicenantota bacterium | reverse complement strand
CGAACGTCATCCATGTGATCCTCGGCCCGCGCTGGGTCGGTGCGTCGGAGCTGTTCAGCATCCTCGCGCTGGCCTCGTTCATCCAGCCCGCCGCCAGCATCCGCGGCACGGTCCTCATGGCCCTGGGCCGCGGCGGCCGGATGTTCAAATGGGGACTCTATACGGCGATCGCCACCGTGATCGGCTTCATTGGCGGCATCCCCTGGGGGGCGAGAGGCGTCGCCATCGCCTACTGCATCGTCACGTATGCGATCCTTCACCCGACCTTGGTCTATGCTTTCCGCGACACGCCGGTCAGTCCCGCGGATTTTTACCGGTCGCTGGCCAAACCGGCCTTCTCGAGCTTTGTCATGGCCCTTTTCGCCCTGCTGATCGTCAACACGATGGAGGGGTCCCCCGACCTGCTGGTCATCGCCGTCACGCTGCCGCTGTCGCTGATCGTCTATCTCGTCGTCTTTCGGCTGCTACCCGGCGGACAACGTGAGCTCCTCAGCTATTGGGACTACGTCTCCATCCTCATCCGGCCCTTGACCTCTGCCTGGCGGAAACTGCGGAAGCGCTCTCCGGCCCCGCCGCCGGAATGACGCTTTTCACCGGGTCTTTTCCTGCGAGTCTCCGCCCGCCGCGCCTAAAGATCTCTAGCGGCGCTCGTCCGGCGGAGTCGGATAGACGCGATCATACCAAGGGGGGAGCTTGACGAACCTCCGATATTGCCGAAGGACCATGCCTCTCAGGAAAACCTGGTCGAATTCCTTGAGCAACTTGGCTCGCTCATGCTTCCTCAGCCGGGCCTTTAACGTGCGTAGCAGTTGCTTGTTCTCTTTTTGTGCGGCCAGCTCGATATTGTCACTGAGCATGAAGAGCTCACTTCCCCAATTGATGCTCTTTATGGCTTTGGCCGTAAGTCGAGACGGAAAGGGGGCTCCTTTGGCGCCCAAGGCGGCCAGGGGGATCATGGTCCTTACGCATTTCACGCACCGGCCGCAGTTGACATTCATGCCTGAAAAGCAAACCGTCAAGTTCGCCAACGCGGGATCGCATTCCGCGACCCTGATGACCTTGTCCACGCGCCGCGCTTCGGCGCCGTCCTGAATGATCCGCGTGCCCTCGTTCGAATACAGCGGGTCCGTCAAGGGGTGCGAGCCCCACGGCAGAAGATGGCTGAAAGGATAGGATGAAGGCACGTAAGCCCGGGAGAATCCAAGCAGGAGGGCGACGCTCGCCAAAGCGCTTCCATGCGTGAGCTTGCGGCTCATGTTGTGAAGATAGCTGAAGGGATAGGTGTTGGTTTCGACGGGGATGAGCGTTTTGCCGAAGCCGGCCGCGAATTTGGAATTGCGGGCCTCGGCCGTTCGGAAGGTCTCCTGGTCGACGACAAAGTCGAAGCCATGGATGAAAACCACATGACTGATCTCTTCAAGGCGCTTCAGGAAGGTGAACATGCTGTCCACGCCCCCCGAGAAAAAGGAAAACGCGCCTCCGTTCAGGGTTTCGGCCGGCGCCGTGCTCGCGTGGATGGGGATCATCTTCAACACCGGGTTCCAGGAGTGATGGATCTCCTGCAACCGTGAGATGTTCTCCAGGAGCATCGGCGAAACAGGCAGGCTCGGATCGATCTCCAACGGCTCTCCTTTGAGCATCGCCGGTAGGAACGAAGCCGCCAGGAAGGGATCGCCCGATCGGGAGAACCGGAAACCCTTCGGCAGCCGGTAGCACAAGCGAAAACCGTCCACGTCGGCGGAGACCTCCACGGCGTCGGGCGTTTCCCGGAGGTTCCAGTCGGTCACGCGCATTCCCGTTTCTCCTTCTCAGGAAAAGTGCCGGCTGCAGCAGAGCACGGCTCCGAGCAGGGCTTTTCGTCCGGTCGCGTCGGCGATCGCGCGCTTGAGTCGGGCGTCCGTCGACGACGGGGGAAGCCATTGAAGAACGACGTCCTTTCTGAGCCAGGCATCCGCTTGATCGGCACAAGCCCGGGCCTCGTCGCGCAGGATCCTCCACCCCGCCCCGTTGAGATCGAACGTCCGTATGAAAACCCGCGACTCCCAGGGATCGAGTTTATGGCGCCAATGCCAGGACAGGGAGTTTATCACGCGACCCGCACCAGAAGTCCGGAGACGGGCCTTGCGCGGAACCAGGTCCCACCATTGGCGGTCGTTCTCCCGGGCCAACGGCAGGCGGGCCAGCTCGGGGAACTTTCGGAGAATGAGCTCGATCTGCGCCTTGCGGCCGGCGACCAAGGCCAGGGACGACGCCTGCACGAGCCGGAGGACGTCCGGGTGGACGTATGGCAGGACCGGCCAGGATCGCAGAGCCATGATCTTGGGCGCTCGGCCGACAATGAATCGCTGGCGATGGAGCAAGTCGAACCACCAGGATCTCTGCCACGGCGGACCGGGATAAGAGCGATACTCGTCCCTGAGCCGGCGCCAGACGTCGCTGATGACATCGTCGATGTCGTCGGCGCGAACAAGTTCCCTGACGACCCCGGGCGAGAGCCCCCAGGCGTTGACTCTGGAGAACATGGCGTGGAACGAGTGCCCGTCGAGCGCGGGTTCCCGGCCCCATTCAACGTGGCTGGCGCCCATGGTCGGGTCCCCCAGGAATCCCGTCAGCGCCGTGGGGCGCGGCTTTTCGGAATAGGAATACTCGTTGAGCGAGTATAGGCCGCAGGACATCGCGTCCTCGTCGAGGGCCCGCCCGGCGAAGAGCGGAGCGTCTTCCAGGTTAATGGGCACCCGTTCATGTGCAACTCCGAGGGACGCGGTGACCCGGGCCGCCGCGCGCATCTCGATGTCTCTTCGATCGCCGAGGGTTATGGCCGTCATCTCGCCGCGGGCGAGTTGGTGAAGATAGCCGGCAATGATCCTCGAATCCAGTCCGCCCGATAAATAAATCGAACGACCGCCTTCCCGCACCGCGGCTCCTACCGCGCCACGGAGTACGGCGTCGAAGGCCTCCACGGCTTCCCCGATATTTCGGGGAGCGGAAAGCCCGGCGCCGGCATCCACCCGTTCCCGTGTTATCCGGCCCCCAACCTCATATTTCAGAAAATGCCCCGACGGCAGGCGAGATACGCCCCGGAACATCGTAAGGCCTAGACAGCTATGAGCCAGCAGCAGGATTCCCACAAGCCCGTGGATATCGACGGCGGCCCGGAACCCCTGATGGCAGCGCAGCAATCCCGGTATGGAAGTCACGACGAACGCGGAATCGTCGTGATATTCATAGACAGGATACAGGCCCAGCCAATCAGCGGTGACCAGGACTTCGCCGCCATCGATACTCAACGCCGCACCGAAATTCAAATGACGGCAGTATTCGCGGATCGCCTGTCCTCGGCGCGCCGGCGACGGCGACCGCAGGCCGGAAAGCCGCGCGCCGTCGGGCTCGAAGGTCGAGCCGATGACCACCGCCGCCCCTGCGGGATCGTGCGAAACGGCGTAAGGGACGAAGGGATTCCGGGCGGTGATCAGCGACCAGCGGGGCCCGTCGATCTGATCGATGATGCTTTCCGGCTCAAGCTCCAGGAGGCTTCTCCGGGTTTCCTCGCGAGCATGGTCGATGGCCGCCGGATGATCAGAATGAATAAGGAACAAGTTCGCCACCGGAAAAAGGCCCTAGTTGAATTTCCTGAAGACCGGCTTGACGGGCTCCCCGGCCAAGTATTTCTCGAGGCCTTCGTCCAGGGCCTTTCTGTAAACCACGAGGGCTTCGGCGATCCGCTCGACGGTCGTCTCGATGTCCTTTTCGGAGTGGGCGTAAGACACGATGCTCGAAGGCATCAGCAGCCCCCGTTTCATGGTCTCCTGGAGGAACAGGGTCCGGAAGGGCTGCGAGGGCTTCAGGTCCCGGTCCCGCGTCGTATAAACGGAACAGCAGTCCGGCCCGATGACGGACACGTGGTCCCGGAGGCCGAGCTCATCGGACGCCTTGTTGACGCCCTCGGCCAGCTTCCGGCCCCGCTCATAGAGGATCTCGACGACCGGATTGTCCTTGTAGTATCTCATGACGGCCAGCGCCGCGGCCAGGGCATGGTTCTCGGCGCCGTGGGTCAGCGACATCAGGAAGACCCGCTCCCGGTCGTGGCGCAGTCCTCCCAACTCCATGAACTCCCGCTTCCCGGCCAGGGCAGATATCGCGAAACCGTTCCCCAGGGCCTTGCCGAACGCCGACAGATCGGGAACGACGCCGAACTTCTTCTGGGCGCCCCCGAGATGCCAGCGGAAGCCGGTGATCATCTCGTCGAGGACGAACAGGGCCCCGTTCTCGTGGGCCATGTTCTTGAGCCCGTCCAAGAAGCCCGTTGCGGGCGGGTCGTATTTCTCGGCCTCGAGAATGACGCAGGCGATCTTGCCCGGATGCCTTTCGAAGAGCTCCCGGACGCTCCCGAGGTCGTTGTATCGGAACTTGACCGTGAGCTCCTTGACGCGCCCGGGGATGCCGGCCGACATGGGCGTCGTGCCGATGAACCAGTCGTCGACCGAGAAGAAGGGCTGGTCGCCGCAGATGGCGACCATCTCCCTGCCGGTATAGGCCCTGGCCAGCTTGACCGCGCCGCCGGTGGCGTCGGAGCCGTCTTTGCAGAACTTGACCATTTCGGCGCCGTCGACGACGGACAGGAACTCCTCGGCGCACTCGAGCTCGATCCGGGCCGGACGGACGTAGTTGTTGCCCAGAAGCATCTGTCGGTAGGCAGCCTCCACGATGGGTTCGAAGGCATGGCCGAGCGTGACGGTCCGCAAGCCCATGCCGTATTCGATGAATTCGTTCCCGTCGATGTCCCAGGCCCGGCAGCCCTTGCCCTTGGCGATGTAAACGGGCATCCCCTGGGGATATTGGTCGTCCCCTTTGGCATACGTATGGCAGCCCCCCGGGATGAGGGCCTGGAAGCTTTCTTGGATTTTCAGCGATTCATCGAATTTCATTCTCGTCGCCTTGCCCGCTCCCGCTCAATGTAACACGGTGATGGAGCCCTAAATGCAGACTTCGCCTTCAGGAGCAGACTATGAGTCTTAGGGAGTACACGAGTCGGCGACGTTGGCGCCTAGCTGGTCCCGTGCTTGAGGGGGGCACCGTGTACGCCCTGGTGCTGTCCCCTAGCGCCGATCAGCACAATCCCCTGATCGCCGGTTCTCCCGTTGGCGCTTTCCGTTCCCTAAGTCGTGGGGGGCAGTGGTCCTGGGCCAACCGCGGCTTGACGGGTCTGCAGATCTCAGCACTCGCCGCCTCTCCCAACGGAGTTCTCTTCATCGGCTCACTGGACGGCACCCTCGCTCGGTCGGTGGACGGTGGGTACTCCTGGGAGGTCATGCCTCCCCTGGAAGACAGCGGCAGCATCACCACACTGGCCGTCTCTCCGGACTACCTGCGCGATGGTACCGTGCTAGTTGGGACGGAGACCGGCGGCGTCTTCCGCACCACCGACAGCGGCCGCACTGCTAGGCCGGCGAACTTCGGCCTGCTGGACCCGACGGTGCTGGCGCTCGCCTGCGCTCCCGGATGGCCGGATCGACCTCTCACCTTCGCCGCCACCATCGACGGCGTCTTCCGCTCGACTAACGGCGGACGCGCCTGGCGTCCTTCGGGCGAGGACCTGGATGGCCTAAGCGTTCAGGCGCTCGCGGTTAGCCCCGCCTTCGTAAGGGACGGCACGGTGTTCGCCGGGTCCGAAGAGGATGGCCTCTTCCGCTCCACCGACGGCGGTGACTCCTGGCAACCGCTGGGCGACGGAACCCTCGACGTCACCATCAACGCCGTTTGGGTAGCCCCCGACTTCAAGAGCAGTCGACTGGTCCTCGT
>JAWOHF010000177.1:0-12702 GCA_046496285.1 Candidatus Aminicenantota bacterium | reverse complement strand
CTACCACGGCATGCAGGTTCTTTTCCGGTCCCTCGACCGGGGCGACACCTTCGAGCGCATCAGCCCCGACCTCACGACCAACAATCCGGCCGAGCGAGGCGACATCCGCTACCAGACGCTGTTCACCATCTCCGAGTCGCCGCTCAAGTACGGGCTCATCTACGCCGGGACCGACGACGGCCGGATGTGGGTCACCCGCGACGGCGGCAAAGCCTGGGCCGAGATCACGGCCGGCCTGGCCCCCGGGAAGTGGATGGTGCGGGCCGCGGCCTCGGCCTTCGATCTGGGCACGGTCTACCTCGCCCAGAACGGCAAGCGCGACGACGACTTCACGCCCTACCTCTGGAAGTCCACGGACTTCGGCCGGACCTGGACCGACATCTCCAAGGGCATCCCGGCCGGCCCGGTCAACGTCGTCCGGGAAGACCCCTTCAACCGCAACGTCCTCTACGCCGGCACCGACATGGGCGCCTACGTCTCCCTCGACGCCGGGGCGACTTGGACGGTCCTCGGCGGGGGGCTGCCGTCCACGTACGTCCACGACCTCGTCATCCATCCCCGCGATAACATCATCGTCATCGCCACCCACGGGCGCGGGATGTGGGCCCTCAACGCCGAAACCGTCAACGGCCGGATGATCCGGCCGGCCGGCCGCTGACCGAACAAACCGGGCCGGTCATAGATCAGACAGGAGACCTTAACGATGCGCAACCGAACGATCTTCAGGAAGGCCGCCGGCAGAGCCGCGGCCGTGCTGTTTCTGGCCGTTCTCGTGACCCTCTCGGTGGCCGCCTCCGGCGCCGAATTGAAAAAAGTCGAGAAAGCCGACTACGACCTGGCCTCGCGCTGGACATCGGCCAAGGTCGGCAAGCTCGTCTTCGACACGGCCGTTGCCCCGCGCTGGCTCGAAACGGGGGACCGCTTCTGGTACAGCTACGAGACCCCCCAGGGCCGGGAGTGGTTCATCGTCGACCCGGCCGGCCGGACCAAGAAGCCCCTTTTCGACAACGCCAGGATGGCGGCCCTGCTGACCAAGGTCCTCCTCGTCCCCTACGACGCCCAGCACCTGCCCATCCGGACCATCAAGTTCGTCAGGAAGGACACGGCCATCCAGTTCGAGATCGAGGTCCCCAAGGACAACACCATCGCCGTGGCCGGGGCCTGGAAGAAGGCCGGTGAGATCGGCAAGGCGATCGAGGACAAGGAGAAGGAAAAGGAAAAAGAGCAGGACACCGAGAAGAACAAGGAGCAGGAGAAGGACAGGGACGCCGCCAAGGCCAAGGAGGAAGAGGCCAAGACGAAAAAGCTCGGCTTCGAGTACGAGCTGGCCTCCGGCAAGCTGACCCTACTCGAGGACTACAAGACGCCGCCCAAGAGGCCCCGCTGGGCCCAGATCTCGCCCGACGGCAAGACGGTCGTCTTCGCCCGCGGCCACAACCTGTTCATGATGGACGCGGCGAGCTACGCCCTGGCCCGGGAAAAGGCCGACGACAAGGCCATCACGGAAGTTCAGCTGACGACCGACGGCGAGGAGCATTGGAGCTACGCCCGGACGCTGCGCGAAGAGGACAAGAAAGAGCTCGAGAAAGAGGAGAAGGACCGCAAGGATTACCGGGCCCCGGCCATCGGCCTGGTCTGGTCCAAGGACTCCGCGAATTTCTCCGCCGTCCGCCAGGACGAGCGCAAGGTCGGCGACCTCTGGGTCATCAACTCGCTGGCCGATCCGCGGCCGACCCTCGAGACCTACCGCTACGCGATGCCGGGCGAGGAGAACCAGCCCCAGCCGGAGCTTTTCGTCTTCGATCCGGCGGCCAAGGCCAAGACCGTCCTCAAGGTCGAAGCGTTCAAGGACCAGACCGTGTCCATCTTCACGGCCCCGCGCAAAGCCCTCGACCGGGAGCGGGAGGAGCCGCCGCCGCCCCAGTGGCTGGCCGAGACGGCCGACAAGCTCTACTTCGGGCGCCAGAGCCGCGACCTGCACCGCTTCGACGTCTGCCTGGCCGACCTCAAGACGGGCGAGGTCAAGGTCCTCATCGAGGAGCGGCTCAACACGTACGTCGATGTCGAGCCCCTGCGCCTCGTCGACGGCGGCCGGGAGCTGATCTGGTGGTCGGAGCGCGACGGCTGGGGCCATTACTATCTCTATGACGGATCCGGGAAGCTCAAGGCCCAGCTGACCTCCGGCGAGTTCACCTGCCAGGGGATCGAGGGACTCGACGAGAAGGGCCGGGTGCTGTTCTTCAACGCCTGCGGCCGCGAGCTCGGGGAAGACCCCTATTACATGCACCTCTACCGGGTCGGCCTGGACGGCACGGGACTGCGGCTGCTCAACCCCGGCGACGCCATGCACGCGGCGGGCATGAGCGACTCGGCACGGTATTTCATCAACACCTTCTCGCGGGTCGACGCGGCCCCCAAGTCCCAGCTGCGGGACGCGGGCGGCGCGCTCGTCCTCGAGCTCGAGACGGTCGACGTCTCGGCCCTCATGGAAGCCGGGTTCAAGTACCCCGAGCCGTTCAAGGTCAAGGCCGACGACGGCATCACCGACCTC
This sequence comes from Candidatus Aminicenantota bacterium, assembly GCA_046496285.1. Lineage (GTDB taxonomy): Bacteria > Acidobacteriota > Aminicenantia > Aminicenantales > Saccharicenantaceae > RBG-16-66-30. The sequence continues at coordinate 10,151 of JAWOHF010000177.1, read as the reverse complement.
TACGGCGTCATGTACAAGCCCTTCAACTTCGACCCGGACCGGCAGTACCCGATCATCGCCTACGTCTATCCCGGGCCGCAGACCGAGAGCGTCTCCAAGACCTTCTCGCCGCGCAACTCCAACGTGGCCCTGGCCCAGCTCGGGTTCGTGGTCATCGAGGTCGGCAACCGCGGCGGCCATCCCCAGCGGTCCAAGTGGTACCACAACTACGGCTACGGAAAGCTCCGCGACTACGGCTTGGCCGACAAGAAGCGGGCCATCGAGCAGCTGGCCATGCGGCACCCGTTCATCGACATCGACCGGGTCGGCATCTACGGGCACTCGGGCGGCGGGTTCATGTCGACGGCAGCCATGCTGGTCTACCCCGATTTCTTCAAGGTCGCCGTGTCTTCGGCCGGCAACCACGAGAACAACATCTACAATCGCTGGTGGAGCGAGAAGCACCACGGCGTCAAGGAAGTCACCGACAAGGACGGCAACGTCAAGTTTGAATACAACATCGAAAAGAACTCCGAGCTGGCCGCCAACCTCAAGGGCCGCCTGCTCATCACCACGGGAGATATGGACAACAACGTCCACCCCGGCAACACGCTGCGGCTCGCGGCGGCTCTCATCAAGGCCGGCAAGCGCTTCGACTTCTTCATCTTCCCCGGCCAGCGCCACGGATTCGGCGACATGAACGATTACTGGTTCTGGGTCCGGGCCGACTATTTCAGCCGGCATCTTCTGGGCGACGACTCCCGAAGCGTCGACCTCATCGAGCTGCAGCGGGAAAAGGAGCAGACGGGCAACAAGCGCGGCCGTTAGGCCGTCTCGAGCCGGAACGAGGGAGGCGCCCATGAACGCGCAAACGCCCGGGACCCCGGCGGCGGCGGCTTCGCGGCGAAGCTACGGAATGGTGGCGCTCGTCCTGCTGACGTTCTTCGTCATCTCGCTCCTGACGAACATCGTCGGGCCGCTGGTGCCCGACATCATCAAAAGCTTCAAGCTGAGCTTGGCGCTCGTCGCCCTCCTGCCCTTCTCGTTCTTCATCGCCTACGGCGTCATGTCCATCCCGGCCGGGATGCTCCTCGAGAGATACCGCGAGAAGCCGGTCATGGTCGCGGCCTTGGCCGTGGCTTTCGGCGGGGCCCTCCTGTTCTCCCTCGCTCCACGGTACCCGACGGCCATTCTGTCCCTGTTTCTCATCGGGTGCGGCATGGCCGCCCTCCAGGTGGCCATCAACCCCCTGCTCCGGGTCTCGGGAGGCGAAGAGCATTACGCCTTCAATTCCGTCCTGGCCCAGCTCGTCTTCGGCGGGGCCTCGTTCCTCAGCCCGTTCATCTACTCGTATTTCGTCCGCAACATCGGGCAGGCCGGCTCCGAGGGCAAGCCCCTCGTCGGTCTGATGACCAAGCTCGTGCCGCCGGAGCTTCCCTGGATATCGGTTTACTGGATCTTCGCCGCCCTCGTCCTGGTCATGATCGGGGTCCTCGTTCTGGTCCGGTTCCCGGTCGTCGTCAGGAAAGAAGAGGAGCGCACCGGCGGATGGGCCTCACATAAGACCCTGTTCAAGGACAGGATCGTCATCCTGTACTTCCTGGGCATCTTCACCTATGTCGGGACCGAGCAGGGAGTGGCCAACTGGATCTCCCAGTTCCTCCTGACCTATCACAAGTACGACCCGCAGACGGTCGGGGCGGCCCGGGTGTCGCTTTTCTGGGGGCTGATGACCGTCGGGGGGATCCTCGGCCTGGTGCTCCTCAAGCTCGTCGACAGCCGCAAGGTCCTGGTGGGCTTCACGGCCATGGCCATGGTCTGCCTGACCCTGGCCCTGTTCGGCCCGGGCCCCCTGGCCCTGATCATGTTCCCGTTGGTGGGCTTCTCCGCATCGGTCATGTGGCCGGTCATCTTCTCCCTGGCCCTCAATTCCGTGGACAGCCGCCACGGCTCGTTCGCAGGGATCCTGTGCACGGGCATCATCGGCGGGGCCCTGGTCCCGCTCGCCGTCGGGTGGCTGGGCGACGCCTTCGGGCTCCGGCAGGGGATGCTCTTCCTCTACCTGACCTTGGGCTACATTCTAAGCATCGGCGTTTGGGCCCGGCCGCTCATCGCCAACGAGACGCTGGCCATGAAGAGGAAGAGGCGGGCGGCATGAGCGGGGCAGCCGTCATCGGCGTCGATCTCGGGGGGACGAACGTCCGGGCCGGGCGTGTCGAGGACGGGCGGCTGACCTCGGTCCGGTCCGTGCCCGTCAGGAGCGGAGGCTCGGAGAACGAGGTCCTGGAAGACCTCTGGAGCGCGGTCGACGCGGTCATGGAGGGCGGTGTCGGCGGGCTCGGGGTGGGGGTGCCTTCCGTGATCGACCTCAAGGCCGGGGTCGTCTACGATGTCCAGAACATCCCGTCCTGGAAAAAGGTGCCGCTCAAGGCCCTCCTCGAAGAGCGCTACGGCCTCCCGGTCTACGTCAACAACGACGCCAACTGCTTCGCGGCGGGCGAGAAATATTTCGGGAAGGCCAGGCCCTTCGACCATGCCGTGGGCCTCGTCGTCGGCACGGGGCTCGGGGCCGGGGTCATCGTCCACGGGCGGCTCTACTCGGGCGCCAACTGCGGCGCGGGAGAGTTCGGGATGCTGCCCTACCGGGGCCGCAATTTCGAGGCCTACTGCAGCGGGCAGTTCTTCCGAAACGTCCACGGGACGACGGGGCGTGAGGCGTTCGAGCGGGCCGGGCGGGGCGACCCGGCGGCGCTGGCGATATTCGCCGAATTCGGCGGCCATCTCGGCGAGGCGGTCAAGGCCGTCTGCTTCGCCGTCGACCCCGAGATCATCGTCCTGGGCGGCTCCGTCAGCAAGGCCCACCGGTTCTTCCGGGAAGCCATGTGGGAGGCTTTCGGAAGCTTCGCCTACTCCCTGGCCAGAGAGCGGCTGAGGATCGAGGCCTCGGAGACCGAGAACGTGGCCATCCTCGGCGCCGCCGCCCTCTATTTCGATGCCCTCGCCGGCCGATCTTCCCGGCAGGCTGTTTGACAGGCCGCGAGGCGTCGTGTTTAATGGACCACCCGGCTCAATAACCCATCATGGAGTGATCGATATGACGAGAAAAACCTCAAGCCCCGCTCGCGGGCTCGCGGCCGCCGCCGGTTTGGCGGCCATCCTCGCCGGGCTCGCCGCCCCGTCCTCAGCCCAGGATAAGGAAGGGCTCCTCGGCCCCTGGCAAGCCACGGCCGAGCTCAGCTACGTCGCCACGAACGGCAATACGGCCACCTCGGCCTTCAGCCTGGGCACGACTTTTATCCGGAAGTGGGAAAAGGACATCCTCACGGTCAAGGCCTATGCCCTGCGCAGCAACAACACGACGTTCACCCAGCGGGCGGTCGGCACGGAGGAGGACTTCGAGATCCTCGAGGAGGCCACCAGATCGCTGGTCGCCGAGAACTACCTCCTGTCGGGCCAATATGAGCGCCGGATCTCCGAGAAGCTCCTGGGCCAGGCGGGCCTGCTCTGGGACCGTAACCGGTTCGCCGGTGTGGCCGGCCGCGTCATGATCACGGCCGGGCTGGGATACGCCCTGATCGAGGCCGAGAGGACCAAGATCAAGACGGACGCCGGTCTGACCTACACCCGGAGGGAATATGTCGGCCTGGAGGCGACCTCGTTCGCCGGGTTCCGGTTCAATCTCTTCGGCGAACAGAAGCTGTCCGACAGCTCCTCCTTCACCTCACAATTCATTTTCGACGACAATCTCAAGAACACCAAGGACTGGCGGTACGACTGGACCAATTCCTTGACGGCCTCGGTCTCCAAGTCCCTGGCCCTCAAGGTCAGCCTGCGGATGTTCTACACCCGCGTCCCCGCCCTGCAGAGCCTGCCGCTGTACGACCCCGCGGGCCTGCCGACGGGCCTGTTCGTGGACGTCCCGCTCAAGGGCCTCGACACATTCTTGACGACCTCCCTCGTTATAAACTTTTAGAAGGAGGTTTGACCCTTTCTTCATTTCCTAGTATATTAGTCGAGAATCCCGGACGGAGGGTGTCGATGAAGAAGCGCTACTGGCGATGTTTCGTCTGCAACGACATCCACTATGGCCTCGCCCCCCCCGAATTGTGCCCCACCTGCAAGGTCCTCAACGCCTACGTCGAGATCTCGGCCGACGAGGCCCGCAGGATCCTGGGCGGCGGCCCCGGCATCACGATGACGCCCGACGAGTTCCGGGCGGCCATCGAGCGCTTCGCGGCCGGCCAGGAGTTCGAGGTCAACCCCGACCGCGAAAAGGTCGGGATGCTCATCGAGGGCGTCTTCGCCAACGAGGCCAACCACGGGCTCAAGTACTGCCCTTGCCGGCTGCGCACCAAGGACTGGGAAGAGGACCTCAAGATCGTCTGCCCCTGCAACTTCACCATCCATGAGACCTACAAGGGGGTCCGGGACGGGGAATGCTGGTGCGGACTTTTCGTCAGGAGGAAATGATGGCCGATCTGCTGATGTTCCACGGGCGCGAGTGCCCCCACTGCAAGAAGATGATGCCGCTCGTCGAGAAGCTCGAGCAGGAGACCGGCGTCCGCTTCGACAAGCGCGAAGTCTGGCACGACGAGAAGAACGCCGACCTCATGCGGTCCTACCGCTCGGCGCTCGCCCCGAAGTGCGGCGGCCAGCTCCGGGTGCCGACCTTCTTCAACCCCGACACCCAGGACGCCGTCTGCGGCGAGGTCGAATTAGAGAAGCTCAAGGAGTGGGCCCTCAAGCAATGATCGAGCGCTTCGATCCGCTCATGGGCCAAAGACTCCAGATCCTCGACGAAAAGGGCTCGGCGCGCGCCGGCCTCGACCCCGGCCTCCCGGACCCGGAGCTCCGGGCGATGTACGAGCGCATGGTCCTGACCCGGACCGCCGACGCCAAGGCCCTCAAGCTCCAGCGGCAGGGGCGCTTCGGGACCTATGCCTCGAATCTCGGCCACGAAGCCTGCCAGGTGGGCCTGGCCTCGGCCATGAAGAAGGGCGACTGGCTGTTCCCCTATTTCCGGGACCTGGGCCTGTATCTCACGCTCGGTTACCCGCTGGCCGACCATTACCATTTCTGGATGGGCCACGAGGCCGGTCTGCGGACGCCTGACAGCTTGAACATCTATCCTGTCGCGATCCCCGTCGGCTCGCAGATCCCCCAGTCCGTCGGGGCCGGTCTGGCCGCCCGGTACCGGAAGCTCCCCATCGCCGTCGTCGCCACGTTCGGCGACGGGGCCACCTCCGAAGGCGACTTCCACGAGGGGCTGAACATGGCCGGCGTCTTCCGGACGCCCAACGTGTTCTTCTGCGTCAACAACCAGTTCGCCATCTCCGTCCCCCGGTCGAAACAGACGGCCGCCGCGACCATCGCCCAGAAGGCCGCGGCCTACGGCTTCCCGGGCGTCCAGGTGGACGGCAACGACGTTCTGGCCGTCCACGCCGCGGCCCGCGAAGCCCTCGACAACGCCCGCAACGGCAAGGGCCCGACGCTCATCGAGGCCTACACCTACAGGATGGGCGACCACACGACCTCGGACGACGCCGGGCGGTACCGGACGAAGGAGGAGGTCCGGGAATGGGAGCGGCGCGATCCCCTCCTCCGGCTCCGCCTCCACCTCGAAAAGAAAGGCCTGTGGGACGCGGAGCTCGAAAAAGAGCTCCAGGACCGGTCGACGGAGCTCGTGGAGAAGGCGGTCGCCGAAGCGGAGGCCAGGCCGCCCGCCACGGTCGAGGACCTGTTCGCCTATACCTACGCGGAGATGCCGCCGGACCTCGCCGCCCAGCTCGAGGACCACAAAGCCTTCCTCGGGGAGGGCGCCCGATGAACATGACCATGGTCCAGGCCATCAACAGGACCCTCGCCCAGGAGATGGAGAGGGACGACAGGATCATCATTCTCGGTGAGGACGTCGGCCGCGACGGCGGCGTGTTCCGGGCCACCGACGGCCTGTTCGACGCCTTCGGCCCCGAGAGGGTCATCGACACCCCTCTGGCCGAATCGGCCATCATCGGGGCCTCCATCGGCATGACGGCTCTCGGCCTCCGGCCCGTGCCCGAGATCCAGTTCATGGGCTTCATCTACCCGGCCTTCAATCAGATCATCTCGCACGTCGCCCGCTTGAGGAACAGGACGAGAGGGCGGTTCACCGTCCCTCTGACGATACGGACCCCCTACGGCGCGGGGATCAAGGCCCTCGAGCACCATTCCGAGAGCACGGAAGCCCTCTTCTGCCAGATCCCCGGGCTGACGGTCGTCGTGCCGTCGAGCCCCTACGACGCCAAGGGGCTGCTGGCCGCTTCGATCCGGAGCGAGGACCCGGTCATCTTTCTCGAGCCGACCAAGCTCTACCGGGCCGAAAAGCAGGAGGTCCCCGAGGAACCGTACGATCTGCCCCTGCGCCAGGCGGCCGTGGTCCGGGAGGGAAAAGACCTGACCGTGGTCGCCTGGGGAGCGATGATCCCTGTGGCACGGAAAGCGGCGGAAGCGGCCGCGGCCGCCGGCATCGAGATCGAGATCATCGATCTGCGGACGCTCTGCCCCATGGACCGGGACACGATCGTCGCTTCGGTCAAGAGAACGGGCCGGGCCTTGGTCGTCCACGAGGCCCCGAAAACCTGCGGGCTGGGCGCGGAGATCGCGGCCACGATCGGCGAGCGGGCCCTGCTCAGCCTCAACGGACCCGTCCTCCGCGTGACGGGCCATGACATCACGGTCCCCCTGCCCAAGAGCGAGGACCACTATTACCCAGGGCCGGAGCGCGTCCTGCGCGCCGTCCGGCAACTGATGGAGTATTGACATGGCCAAGACATTCCGGTTCCCCGATGTCGGGGAGGGCATCACCGAGGGCGAGGTCGTCCGCTGGCTGGTCAATGAGGGCGACGAGGTCAAGGCCGACCAGACTTTGGCCGATATCGAGACCGACAAGGCCGTCGTCGAGATGCCCTCGCCCTACGCCGGGACGGTCCTCAAGCTCCACTTCAAGGACAAGGACATCGTCAAGGTCGGCGACGTCCTGGTGACGATCGGCGAGAAGGGCGAGGCCGTTCCGGAGGCTGCGGCGGCGCCCGCGGCCGAGGGGCGGGCGCCGGCCCGTCCGGCGGCCCGCGTCCCCGCGGGAGCGGAAGGCGCCGCGCCCGCCGGCGGGGAGGTTCTGGCGACACCCAAGGTCCGGGCCCTGGCCCGGGAGCTTGGTGTCGACCTCGGCGGCCTGCGGGGTTCCGGCGCCGGGGGGCGGATCACCGACGAGGACGTCCGGGCGGCCCCGGAGCGCCCGGCCGAGAAGAAGCCGGGCATCAAGGTCAAGGCCAAATACGACTTCTTCGGGACGCTGGAGAGGATCCCACTGCGCGGGATCCGCCGGGCGACGGCCAAGAAGATGCGCGAGTCCCTGGACCACGCCGCCCACGTCACCCATTTCGACGAGGCCGACGCCGGGCCGCTATCGGCGCTGCGGGACAACATGAAGCCCGAGGCCGAGGCCCGGGGCGTCAAGCTCACCTATCTTCCGTTCATCGTCAAGGCCGTCGTCGAGGCCCTCAAGCTCCATCCGACCCTCAACGCGACGCTCGACGAGGAGGAGGAGGAGATCGTCGTCCGGAAGTACTACAACATCGGCATCGCCGTGGACGTCCCCGACGGCCTGATCGTGCCCGTCGTCAAGATGGCCGACGAGAAATCCGTGCTGGACCTGGCCGAGGAGATCCAGAACCTGGCCAAGGCGGCCAAGGAGCGGACACTCGACCTGGCCGACCTCAAGGGCGGGACGTTCTCCATCACCAACGTCGGCGTCATCGGCGGCCAGGCCGCGACCCCGATCATCAATTATCCCGAAACGGCCATCCTGGCGACCATGACGATCGCCGACCGGGCCCGGGTCGTCGACGGAAAGGTCGTCGTCAAAAAGACGCTGCCTCTCTGCCTGTCGTTCGACCACCGGGTCACCGACGGGGCCGAGGCCGCCCGCTTCACCAAGGACCTCATCGGCTTCTTGGAAAAAGCAGGCAAAATTCAATGATCTAAGGTTCGACCCCCTTCTTGCCTGATCTATTCATAAGAATGCCGGTCTTTCCTGGAGCAGCTTCCGGGAATCCTATGAAAGGTCGGCAAGTTGGAGATCTTACGGATATCGCATGAGTTAGGTGACACATCGGCGTTCTTATGAATAGATCAGGCTTAATGGCGATGATGGGTGTCCGGCCAATGGCCGTGGACGTGCTCGAGCTCCTCGTGGACGTGCTCGTGGGCGTGCGGCTCCCCCGCCTCGCCGACATGGTCATGCCCGTGATGGAGGTCCGAATGGACGTGGGCGTGGGCGTGAACGAGCCGGTCGTGATGGTGGGCGTGGGTGTGTTTCTCACGAACGACCAGGACCACGGCCCCGGCCATGAGCAGGCCGGCGGCGGCCATGCCCGGGTTGACCCGGTCGCCGAGCAGACCGATGGATGCCAGGGCCCCGACGAAAGGGCCCAGGCTGAACAGGGCCCCGGTCCGGGAGGCCCCCAGCCCTTTGAGCCCCTTGATGAACAGGACCAGGCTCAGGCCATAGCAGACCGCCCCCACCGCGAGACCCCCGACAGCCGAAAGCCCGGGCGCGAACCCTTGGCCCAACGAAAAGGCCAGTCCGAGCGCGACCGCGCCCGCAACGAGGCCCTTGGCCATGGCGATCTGGACCGGGTCCTTGTCGGAGATCTGGCGGGTCAGATTGTTGTCGAGCCCCCAACCGGCCATGGCGGCCAGGACGAGCAGCGGGCCCGTCAGTTCGAGTCGCCCCTGCCCGGGGTCCCATGACAGAAGCGCTCCCCCCGCCGTCATGAGAGCCAGCGCGAACCAGACCCGCCGCCCGGCGCTCTCCCTGAACAGCAACACGGCGATGAGGGCCGTGGCCGCCGCCTCGAAATTGAGCAGCAGGGAGGTTGCGAACCCGCTCGTCCGGTTGAGCCCCTCCATGAGACAGATGGGAGCAACGATGCCGCCTGCCAGGATGGCCCCGGCCAACCACGGCAGATCGCGCTTTCCGAGCGGCGCTTCGCGCAGCTTACCAGGCGCGCTGCTCCCCCGCTTTGCGAACCGCGACGCACCGCGCCAGGCCCCGAGCCCTATAAAAACCCCCGCATAGAGTAGCCCGGCCAGGGCAACGGGATGAATGTCGCCGAGCAACAGCTTGGCCAGCGGCGTGCTGACCCCGAAAAGGGCCGCCGAGAGCGCGACTGCCGCCAACGGGCTCAGTGCCATGCACACCCCCTCCGTCCTTCGGCGTCGACCGGAGCCGCGCCTCGCCCCGACCGTCAGCCGCCGGCGACCCCCAGCCCGGGGATGATCCCGCCGATCAGGAAGCACGTCGCGAACGCGACGATGGCGTAGAGCTCCGGGTAGACGGCCAAAATGAGCGTCTTGGTGAAGACGTCGTGCCCGCCGCCGAGGCTCTCGATGCCGTTGGCCACGACCTTGCCCTGCTGGGTGGCGGAGATCAGGCCGACGACGCCCATGATCAGCCCGGCCCCGAGGATGGCCGAGGCCTGCATCAGCGACATGGTCGTCGAGATGTGGGTCTGGAGGATGAAGAACGCGCCGAACCCGTACAGCCCCTGCGTGCCCGGCAGGGCCGAAAGGATCATGCAGTTGGCGAAGATGTCGTCCCTCTTCTTCATCGCCGCGACCGAGGCCCGGCCGCCGATGACCGTGCCGAACGCGCTGCCCATGCCGCTCAAGGCGACCATCAGGAACATTCCGATCCAGGCTATCAACGGGATCATGTTGTCCTCCTCTTCATTCTCATTTGACGGATCCGAGCTTGCCGAACGGGCGGTACTCCAAGCCGGGACCTTCGAACCCGGCGTTCTTGTAAAACTCCACGAACGTCAACCTCATGGGATGGACGAAGCCGCCCAGGGCCCCCAGGGCCAGGTTCAGGCCGTGCCCCAGGACCATGAGGACCAGGAACAACAGCCACCCGACGACGGGCACCGCGGCCAGCTGCTGGGCCATGGCGTTGACGACGATCCCCAGGATCGTGCTCGAAACGCCCAGGGCGAACAGTCGGATGTACGACAGGATGTCGCCGAAGAACCCGGTCACCAAATTGTATAGGGTCCAGACGCCCATGCCGAGGTTGACCAGGATGTTCTTGCGCGGCGAGTTGAACAGGAAGATCATGGCCAGCCCGGCCACGA
>JAWOHF010000064.1:0-5166 GCA_046496285.1 Candidatus Aminicenantota bacterium | reverse complement strand
GAGTTCCGTTCCGCACGGGTCATGGAAGAGGCGGATTTCCTGGCCCGGGTGAACAAGGCCCTGCCGGACGGGGTCCGTTTTTCGAGCCTGACCCGGCTCGACCGGTCAGCGCCTTCTCTCCACAACGCGATGGTCAAGTTCATCTATTCCTTCGACGCCGAAGGCCTCGGGCGGGCGGACCTGAAACCGCTTCTGGAGGGATACCGGGACTCCGCCCCGGGCGCGGGCAACCTGGAATTCGATGTCTGTCGCCGTCGCGTGTATCTCCGGCTGGACCCCCCGGGCCGGGGCCCCCGCCCCCAGGACGTCGTCCGGGCGGTCCTGGGCATCGATGACCCGGCCTTCCTCCTGAGGCGCGACGAGATCGTCCTCAGGACGGACCCGAATTGACAGTTGTCCTCGAATCCGGTAAACTTGCCGGCGTTTCCCCAAGAGAATCCACAGACTCTCGCTGAACCTAGGAGAACAAGGCATGATCGATTTCAGTTTGACCGAAGATCAGATCGCCCTCCGCGATATGGCCCATGAATTCGCGGAGAAGGAAATGCGCCCCCGGGCCGCCGAATACGACCGCGGCCACGATTTCCCCGAGGACGTCATGAAAAAGGCCTTCGAGGTCGGCTTCCTGACGTGCACGGTCCCGGCCGAATACGGGGGAGGAGGGCTCGGGGATCTCGAAACGGCCCTGGTCAGCGAAGAGCTGTCCTGGGGCTGCGCGGGGATGTACACGACGATGATGGCCAATTCCCTGGCCTTCACCCCGATCCTTCTCTTCGGGACAGAGGACCAGAAAAAGCGGTTCTTCGCGCCCTTCGTCAAGGATCTGGCCTTCGCCTCCTACTGCCTGACGGAGCGGGAGGCCGGTTCGGATACGACGGCCATCAAGTCGACGGCCCGCAAGGACGGGGCGCACTACGTGATCAACGGCTCCAAGTGCTTCATCACCAACGGGGGCGTTTCCAGTCTCTACGTCGTGTTCGCCAACGCGGCCCCGGAAAAGGGCGCGCGCGGACTGAGCGTCTTCCTCGTTCCCCGGGAGACCCCGGGCATCACCATCGGCAAGGTCGAGGACAAGCTGGGGCACCGGGCGTCGAACACCACGGAGCTTTTCTTCGAGGACGTCCGCGTCCCCGCGGACCACCTCCTCGGCCGGGAGGGGCTGGGCTTCACCGTGGCCATGAAGACGTTCGACAAGACGCGCGCGGCCGTGGGCGCGGCCGGCGTCGGGATCGCCCGGGCGGCCCTCGAGTACGCCGTGGCTTACTCGAAGACCCGTATCCAGTTCGGCAAGCCGATCGCGACACTCCAGGCCACGGCCTTCAAGATCGCCCAGATGGCCATGGAGGTCGAGGCGGCCCGGCTGCTGGTCTGGCAGGCCGCCTGGCTGATGGACCGGGGGAAACCCTGCGGGAAGGAATCAGCCATGGCCAAGTGCTTCGGCTCGGACGTGGGCATGAAGACGGCCCTGGAGGCCCTTCAGATCTACGGCGGCTACGGTTATATGAAGGACTATCCGGTGGAGAAGCTGGTGCGGGACGCCAAACTGCTCCAGATCTACGAGGGGACCAACGAGATCCAGAGATTGGTGATATCGCGGGAAGTGATCGGCCCGATCCGCAACCGGTAGGGAAAAAGCCGGGCTACTCGATATACTCGGGGATGAGGGCCAGCGTTTCGACACCCGCGCCGCGGGCGATGTCGAGGACTTCCGTGACCTTGGCGAAGGGCAGCTTGGCGAAGGCGCGGATGAAGAGCGTCTTGTCCTGGCGCGTCGAGTAGAGGCGCCGCAACTCTTCGAGAAGGCCGCGCATCTCGTAATTGATGTTGTTGATCTCGATCGCGTCGCCTTCTTTGATGGTCAGAACGATCAGCCCGGTCGGCTGGCCGCCGCCGGACGAATCGGATTGGGTCTCGGGAAGCTTGACATCTATGCCTTTCTGGACGAGGGGCGTGATGACCATGAAGATGATGAGAAGAACCAGCAGGATGTCGCACAACGGAACGACGTTGGGTTCGGCTTTAGACATACGAGCCTCCTTGATACAACACTAAGAAGATATTCTAGGGCAACGGACAGGTCTTGTCAACGGATTTGTCGGCCGCTCTACTTCAGGGTTTCGAAGGCCTTTTTGTTGTGGCTCGTCTGGAAAACGAGGAGGGTTTTGCCCTCTCCCGACGAAGAGCCGTAGGAGTAGCGGATGTCGATGACGGCGTTGCCGAGAAGGGCGCCGATCTCGGCCCCGACGCCGATCCGGTCCGTGACCAGGACCGTGATGACCTTTTTCGTCCTGACCTTGAATCCCAGGGTCCGCAGGGCGGTTTGGGCCTTTTTCGGGTCCGAGGTCACCAGGTGAAAGTGGCCCATGTTCTCTTCCGAACGGACATAAAGGGCCTTGACGTTGACCCCGGCGTTGGCCAGTGTGCCCAAGACCCGGCCGAAGATGCCGGGCTCGTCGGGCGTGCTGACGATGAGTTCGGTATCCTCGTTGACAGATGTCACGGCGTGTTCTCCTTTAGGATGCCGGATTATACCAGATTCCCTGATAAAAGGACACATGGAAATTTCCCTGGGCCCGCTCCGCCGGCCCGGGCCGTTCACAAAAGGAGCGAGATGGCCTACAATACGGGATCCGGGAGGATGACCGAGGGAGACCCGCATGACGGACAAAAGTCAGAGCCGCAAGGTGGCCATCATCGACAATTCCATCGACCCCGCGCTCTACCGTCCCGTCGAGCATTGGAACCGGTACCTGCCCGTGGAGGCCGATGCGTTCACGGCCCGGGAGGGGCGGTTCCCGGACCCGGGCGCGTACACCCACCTGATCCTGACGGGCTCTGAAGCCTCTATCCTCGAGCGGGAGGCCTGGGTGGAGGAAGAGGCCGCGGTCGTCAGGGAGGCTGTCCGGAAAGGCGCTTCGGTCCTGGGCAGCTGCTGGGGCCATCAACTCCTGGCATTCGCCCTGGCCGGGCCAAGCCACGTGCGACGATGCGCCCGCCCCGAGATCGGCTGGATCCCGGTCCGTGTCGTGCGCGGGAACGACCTGCTGGGACCCCCGGGGGAATTCTTCACGTTCTCCGTCCACTATGACGAAGTCCGCGATCTTCCCGGATCGTTCGAGGTCCTGGCCTCGTCCGATCCCTGTCCCGTGCAGGCCTTCCGGGTAGGGGGAAAGCCCGTCTGGGGGCTCCAATGCCACCCCGAAGTGGACATCGCCACGGGCGTACGGTTCCTCGAAGATCTCGTCGACCGCGGATTCAAGGGCGGGGAAGCCCTCCTCGAGGCTTTGTCGTCCCTCCCGCGCGATTCCGGGTTCATTTCCCGGATCGTCAGGGCCTTCCTCGGCTGATCCGCCCGGGACCGTGGGAACTTGTTGATTTTGCTTGACAGAGGAGCTCCGTCTCACATATAAGAAGAGATGCCAGTTCATCATTGAGGAGGACCATAATGAGAAAAAGAAACGTGGTGTTTTTCCTCGCCTTGGCCGTTTTGGTCTTGGTCACGGCCACGTCTTTCGCCCAGACGACCAAGCTAAGACGGATCGGGCTCTATACATTCGCCGAAGTCAAGGGTCAGGTACCGACACCCGAAGCCATGAGGACGCTGCTCGTCCGCTATTCTTCCGACGTGAAAACGGGTTTCGACCTGGCCGGGCATCCGGAACTCTACCAGCCGTTCATGGAACAGCTGCCGACGGCCGGATTCGAGGACGCCACCCTTCCCGTCGGGGGCCGCTTGATGTGGATGCTGTTCAAGTCCCAAGGGCAGGTCAAGGTCGCTCGCGACATCGAGTGGGCCGGCAAGGAGGCCCTGCCGATCTTCAAGATCGACATCAAGAAAGACTGGAAGATCTACCATTTCGTCATCCCCAAAGAGTGCGGCAACCTGGCCCTCATGGGGGTCGAGGATGCCGTCCCGCCGGCCGTCTGCAGCCTGGTCGTCGTCCCTGAGCGGGCCAACGTCAACGACCCGGTCACCGTCGACATGAGCGGCACTCAGTTCGCCAAGAGCATGACCGTCGAGGTCTATGACGCCCAGGGCCAGAAGATGGCCACCCAGGAGCTGACGCCGCAGTCGCCCAAGTGGCAGACGAAGTTCGACCGGCCCGGCGAGTATTCCTTCAAGGGATCGGCGGTCAACATAGAAGGCATCGCCTCCGTCAACCCCTGCGAGGCCAAGGTGTCCATCAATTTCCCGCCCATCTGCAAGCTCTGGACCTCGTGTCTGACCTGCGAGGACTACGTCGGCCGGCCCATCACGTTCGACGCCTCCGGGTCCAGCGACCCCGACGGACAGATCGCGAAGGTCGTCTTCGAGCTCCTCGACGACCAGGGCAACGTCATCGACACCTGTGTCACGACCCGGAAACCCTGGCTCTGGGAGAAGGTCTTCAGCAAGCCCGGGACCTACACCATCAACGTCACGGTCTTCGACAACGACGGCGCCCAGTCGGCCGCTTCCGATCCGTGCCGCGTGACGTTCGAAGTGACCCAGAGGAGGTTCTTCTGGCAGGTCGCCGGCGGCCCGGGCCTTTACGGCGGCAGCAGCGCTCTCTACGGTTTCCTGAGAGCGGGCCTGTTCTACTGGCTCAACCCCGACAAGTGGAGCCTCACGGTCACCGGCGGCGGCGGCATCCCGCTCAAGGGAGACCCCTGGAAGCTCGTGTACTCGGCCGAGGCCCTGTTCTACGGGCATTTCGAGCAGTACTACCTCGGTACGGGATTGGGCTTCAGCTCCGCGACCCAGCCGACCGACGACAACCACAAGTCGGGTCTGGACCTGATCGGCCAGGCCGGTTTCAACGTCTTCGACAACTGGACCAGCAAGGGCTCGATCTTCTTCGAGTTCCGGGCGCCGGTGGGGCGGTCCTTCGATCACAACTACAAGACCGGCATCGGATTCCGGTTCGTGTTCTGATCGGACCCCTTCGATCGGATCTGACCGAGGGCCAGGGAGCGTGTTCCCTGGCCCTTTTTTTTGGTTCATCTCCCATTTCCTGGGAGATGGCCATGAGGGGACGATAGACGTCCCCTCCCGGGGAGCCGTGGTTTCAGAATGGCCTAACGGACGGGGATGCGCTGCGAGAGGAACGTCCCTGAGCCGGCGGGGCTCAGTCGCTGAACTTGCCGAGCTTGGCCAGCTCGTCGTTGTAATATTTGCGGTAGAGG
>JAWOHF010000347.1:0-6585 GCA_046496285.1 Candidatus Aminicenantota bacterium | reverse complement strand
GTCATCTTGAGATGGAAGACGAGTGTGCGGCGGCCGTCGAGCTCGATGAGCAGCAACTTGCCGCGGCGCCTGACGCCGAGGACGCGGGGGCCCCGCAAGGCCGCCAGGGCTTTCGGGCCTCCGCGTCGCAGCAGGGGGCGGTGCAGGAGCTCGACCGCGGCGACGGTCCGGCCGCGGAGGCGCGGCTCCAGCCCTCTCGCGATGGTTTCGACCTCGGGCAGCTCCGGCATAGAGATATTCTATCAGAGGGTCAGAGGGGGTCAAATCTCCACTTATTAACAAACACTCTCGGCCCTCTGTTTGCCTGCTCGCTGGGTTGGAAAACTTAATAAGTGGAGATTTGACCCCTTCTTGATTTTCGTTTAAGATGTCCCCTCATGAAATTAAACGCCGTCGCCGCCATGCTCCTCGGTTGGATCGTCCCGGGCCTCGGCCACGCGATCCAGAAAAAGTACGCCAGGGCCGCCGTCTTCTTCGCCTCCATCCTGGCCATGACCGCCCTCGGGCTGGCCATGGGCGGGAGGGTCTACCCCTTTCAGACCGAGAATCCCCTGACCATCCTGGCCTTCTTCGCCGACCTCGGCAACGGCCTGTTCTACGCGCTGGCCCGCCTCGTCGGCTGGGGCGCGGGCGAGCTCGAACGGGCGACCTTCGAGTTCGGCACGGCCTACATCGCGGGCGCCGGGCTCCTCAATTTCCTGGTCGCCCTCGACGCCCACGACATCGCCTCGGGGAAGAAGTCATGATCCTCGAAAGCCATCTTCTGTCGCTCGTCGTCTACGCCTTCTTCGTGGCCCTGGTCATGGCCCTCATCCGCCGCGCGGACCGCAAGGCCCGCCTGCGCTACGGCCTGACCCTGTTCGGCCTCATGGTGGTGGGCGCCTTGGCCTTCGGCTGGTTCATGTTCCTGTTCATCAAGGGATGATCGAGCTCTTCCATATCGGGAAGCAGTACCAGCAGCCGTTCTGGGCGCTGTCGGACGTTTCCCTGCGGATCAAGGACGGCGATTTCTATTTCGTCACCGGCCCGAGCGGCTCGGGCAAGACGACCCTCCTGCGGACCATCTTCCGCGAGGTCCTCCCGACCGAGGGCCAGATCCTCATCAACGGCATCAATATCCTGCGCGTCCCCGACTCGAAGATCTACCGGCTGCGGCGGCGCATGGGCATCGTCTTCCAGGACTTCCGCCTGATGTTCCACCGCACGGTATTCGAGAACGTGGCCGTGCCCCTCCAGGTCATCGGCGTGCCGCGCAAGGAGATCCGGCGCCGGGTCTTCAACACCCTCCAGAAGGTCAACCTCCACCATAAGATGTGGGAGCTGCCGGCGCGCCTGTCCTACGGCGAGCAGCAGCGGGTGGCCATCGCCCGGGCGGTCGTCAACAACCCGGAGATCATCCTGGCCGACGAGCCGACCGGCAACCTCGACCCCGAGCTGGCCTTCGAGATCATCAGCCTGTTCAAGGACATCAACAAGCAGGGGGCGACGGTCATCATCGGCAGCCACGACCGCGAGCTCATCCGCCACTTCGGCGACAAC
This sequence comes from Candidatus Aminicenantota bacterium, assembly GCA_046496285.1. GTDB lineage: Bacteria > Acidobacteriota > Aminicenantia > Aminicenantales > Saccharicenantaceae > RBG-16-66-30. The sequence continues at coordinate 5,046 of JAWOHF010000347.1, read as the reverse complement.
ATCCTCTTCCTCCAGAAGGGCAAGATCGTGGGCAAGGAAGGCTGGGCGTGATCGAGAAGATCAAGTTCTTCCTGAAGCTCACCGGGAACAACCTCTGGCAATTCCGGACGCGGAACCTGTTCTCGGTGACCATCATCTGCCTGTCGTTCCTGACGGTCGGCATCTTCCTGTCGCTGGCGAACAATCTGCGTGACACGGCCCGCGAGCTCTCGAACAACCTGACGGTGGCCTTCTTCCTCGACAAGGAGCTGCCGGCCGCGACGGTCAAGGCCCTGCAGGACGAGGTGGGCCAGCCCGCGTTCATCGAGGAGGTCCGGCTGGTGCCGCCCGAGGAGGCTCTCGAGAAGTTCCGGGCGAGCTTCCCCGAGCTCGGCGACATCATCGCCAACCTCAAGGCCAACCCCTTTCCGCCATCCATCGAGGCCCGGGTCAGGAGCCAGGCCTCCGCGTCCGCAAATGTCCTCGAGTTCGTCGACGCGATGCGGGGGCGCGCGGGCGTCACCGACGTCCAGTTCAACCAGGACTGGGTCGAGAAGATGCAGGGCTTCAGCCGGCTGGCCGGGGCGGTCGGGGCCTTTCTCGGCGGGATCCTCATTCTGACCTCGTTCTTCATCATCTCCAACGTCGTCAAGCTCAACGTCTTCGCCCGCAAGAACGAGATCGAGATCCTGCGCCTGGTGGGCTCGACGAATCTGTTCATCCGCATCCCGTTCTGGCTCGAGGGCATCACCCTGGGGCTGCTGGGGAGCCTGCTGTCGCTGGGGCTGCTGTTCGTCGTCATCCGGCTCTTCCCGTTCTACGTGGGCTCGTCGCTCGGGGCCCTCCAGGACCTGTTGAGCTTCCGCTACCCGGACCTGACCCAGGCCATCGCCCTGCTCATCGGCGGGGCCGCCACCGGATTCATCGGCAGCGCCACTTCCGTATCGAAATTCCTCAAAGTCTAAGAGGGGGTCAAATCTCCACTTATTAACAAATCAAGAACTCGAGGACCGAGCGTACGGAAATTGTTAATAAGTGGAGATTTGACCCCTTCTTGGTTGACAGGCGGGGACGCATGTCCTAGAATCAGGGCAAATGGCGGATCTGGGACTTCTGCTCAAGAGGGAACGCGAGGCCCGCAATATATCGCTCGAGGAGATCGCCTCCTCGACCAAGATCGTCCCCCGCTACCTCGAAGCCCTGGAAGCCGACCGCCTCGACATCATGCCGGGGGGCTTCTTCATCAAGGGCATCATCCGCACCTACACCCGCTACCTCGGTCTCGACGAAGAAGAGGTTCTGTCCAGATACCGGGCGGCAGGCGTCCTCGGCGAGAGCGCCCCCCATCGGCGCCCGCCCCCGCCGGGCTCCACGCCCCGTGCGCCCTCCCCGGCTTCCCCGACGCCGAGGATCATTCCCACCCCCAAGCCCTCACCGCCTTCTTCCGCCTCGCCGGCACCTCCCCCTGTCGTGCTCACTCCGCCCCCCTCGTCTCCCCCGGCCCCCCATGCCGGGCCTCCTCCGACATCTCTCTTCGCTCCCGTCGACGCGCCGCCCGCGAAAAAGCGGCTGCTTTACGGACTCATGGTCGTGGGCGTCATCGGCCTTCTCCTGGCCCTGATATTGCTGCTCTGGACCGTCCTGCGCCCCAAGCCCGCTTCGGAACCTCTCGCGGGCTCTGCCCTCCCGTCGATCGAGCAGCCCCAAGCCTCAACCGCCGCCGAGCCTGCCCCTCAGGAGCCGGAGCCGCTGCCCGCCGCTCAAGAGCCGATCGCGGGCGTCGCCATGGACATCGTCTTCGAGGGCGAGACCTGGATGCAGGTCTTCGCCGACGGCATCCTCAAGATCGACGGCCTCTTCCCCCCGGGCACGAAAGCCAAAGTCCGTGCCGACACAGAGCTCCTCATCCACGTCGGCAACGCCGGCGGCTTCAGCTTCCTGCTCAACGGGCGGCCCGGCAAGCCCCTCGGCCGCGCCGGCGCCGTGATCAAGGACATCCGCATCACCGCCGACAACTTCAAGGATTTCCTGCAGGCCCAGTCGCCCGAATCGCCGGCCGACTGACCTCCCCGCCTCCATGGCCTTCTCCACGACCGCGTGACCTCATGCCCACCGACCAGACCGAAGCCATCGTCCTGCGGACGACGCACTTCGCCGACCAGGACAAGATCGTCGTCTTTTTCAGCCCCGACCGGGGCGTGCTCCGAGGCATCGCCAAGGGGGCCCGCAAGTTCGGCAACCGCTTCGGGAGCAGCCTCGAGCCGATGTCCGTCGTCCGCGCCTTCTACTACGAGAAGGAGCGGCGCGACCTGGTCACCATCTCCTCCTGCGACCTTGTCGAGTCGTTCTTCGACGTCCAGAAGGACCCCCAGACGGCTTTCCTTCTGACCTACTTCGCCGAGCTCATCGAGGAGTTCGCCCCCGCCCGGTCCAAAGAGGACGTCCTCTACCGCCTGCTCTTGGCCGTCCTGCGCTGCCTCAAAGAGGGCGGCGACCGGGCCTTTCTGGCCGCCTATTTCGAGGCCTGGTTCCTGCAGGCCAACGGTTTCCTCCCCGACCTCGCCGGCTGCCGCCAATGCCGCAAGCCCCTCGTTTCCGGCTGGCTGTCCCCCAAAAAGGACGGAGCCTACTGCCCGGACTGCGCCCCGCTCAAGAAAGAGGAATGCCCGCCCGGAACCTGGGCCTTCGTCCGCTGGGCCCGCAAGAACCCGCCGCCCCGCGTCTGCGGCCACCCGTTCGCGCCGGACGAGGTCGCCCGCATCCGCAAGGCCCTCCAGTCCATGATCGTCTATCACCTGGACCGCGAGCCGCGGACCCTTCAGTTCCTCAAAGACTGACGCTAAAAGAAGATCGACAGGCCGATCATGAAGCTCCTCGGCCTACGGCTCGACCCGACGACCCTGCTCATCGCCCGGGCCCCCGCCGCGCGCCGGGCACGTTGATCCCCGGAGCCATAAGGCTGTCCTTAGCGGCGGGCGGCATATTTGAGCTCAGTGCTTCAAAGCTGTCGTCTCCCCTCCCCTGATTGAATATTGGATCGATAATAACAATTTGCAAAGCGCGATTCATCGCTCCGGCTCCCATGAACCTCCGGGGCGCCAAAATAAGCCAAGGCTCGTTCCCGTCCGCGCGGCTTTTATGGCAGGTTCCATGAATTGGGCAAGGCGCTCGGCAACCTCCGCGAGCGTCGGCGAATCGGACGGAAGTGCGCTCTTGGCAAGGAATGCCCGCCACTGTGCCTGTTTCTCCCGGCTGGCCGAAAATCCCGGCTTGAGCGCCGACGGCGGCCAGTCCGGGATGGCTGTACGCCGTCGCTCGAAGGTCGCTCTCAGCGCTCCCGCAAGCAAATCAGCATTAAAGGCCTTGAACCGGGTCAGCGCGTAAATATCGAAAAAGTCCCTCATGCGGCTGTTGTTTGACCCGAGCACCACTATGGCATGGACTTTTTCGGCGAGGAATGTTTCGGGGCGATAGGCCATCAATCGGGGACGCGGCAGGTCGAGCAGGCTGGGATATTCCAGCCACTCCGGCCCGGGAGTTACGGCGTCCCCGATGCCCACGTCCACCTGGACACGAACCCGGGCCGACCCCGACTGCGCGCGTATCTTCACTCGCCTTCCGCCATAAGCGTCCTCATCGCGGATCGGATCGATGCGAAGGGAGTTTGGATCATAAGTCACAGCATCGGGCTCAACATCAACGACGCATACCTCCCGGAAGATCTCCGCCAGAGCTCCATCCGACAACTCTCCGAAACCGAGCAGGTCGGCGTCGCGCGTCGGCCTGATCGTATCTCCGAACCAGGCGAGCATGAGGAGCGCACCCTTGAGGATGAATCGCTCGGCGTAAGGCGAGCGGGACAGCCGGTAAAGGAACCGTTCGACGGCGTAGCGTGTCAGGACGAGCTCCGTTTCCACGCCCAGAGACCGGGCTTGGCTTGCGAGGCGCGTCTGTATCGACCGGGACAGGCCGTGGGTCTTGGCTCTCATGCGACCAGGGCCTCCAGATAGGGTTTCATGACCCGGTAGACACGACAGATCCGCGCATAGCGATCCATTTCATCCATGGTGAAACGGCGTTCTCGCCATGCTTCTCGGAGCGCTTCCAGTGCGACGTCAAGACCGGTTTTGTTCCTGAACTTGAACAGGTCAGCCAGGGTCTTTGCGACGCAGAATATCTTCACAGCCTGGCCCTCGATACGATGGATCTCAATGCCCTCGCTTAAAGCGTTGCCGCTGAGCTTAAAGACGCAAAGCGGTGGAAAGCGGAGCGCTGGCCGTCGGGCGCGCCTATCGATAGCGAGCCAGACTTGGGAAGGAAGCTGGGTGCCGATCTCATGAAAACTGAGAGCCGAAAGAAGGCAAACCACGCCGTGAGGCACGGCCCGAGCGACCACCGAAAGGGAGTGGTGTTCGGTGAAAGGCTTTCCCGGGATACGATATTGCCCGCGGGCGATCCGTTCAACAGCGCCTTGTCTGACCAGCCGTGTCAGGATCTGGCTGTGAATCCCTTCTCTGCTTGCCTCTTGGGCGGTGAACACCCCGCGTCCCCTTGCGAACTTGATGGCCTCTTTAAGCTGTGAATTCGGCATGTGTGAACTTGTACTCAATTATATATATTTGTCAACTTTTTCACACATCGCGTGACATGGTGACCTCTCTTCCTCAAAAGGATAAGCATTTTTTTTCCACGGCATGTTGAATTCCCGCCCTTGGCGCTGAATTCCCCTTCCGGGCATTGAACTTGCCCCCCAATCCTCGGCCCATCCCGGGCTCAACAGCTCTTTGCGGACAAGCATCGCCTCCTGATGCCGGGGACGATACACTCCCGCCTTAGCAGGAAAAAAGCCTCAAGAACCGGGCCAATGTCATGGATCGGACTGCGTCTCCCTGGAAAGAGGCGATGACAGCGACCCGGAAGGGCGAATCAGGGCCCCAGGAACGTCCACCGGCGTTGACACCCAGCCAGGAGAATGGAAACGGAGGGGAACGGAGAGAACTATACGAAAAAGGAAGCCAGTTCCTTCTTCAATTGACATCCCATTTCCTGCCGTGATAAATGTTATAG
>JAWOHF010000037.1:0-4857 GCA_046496285.1 Candidatus Aminicenantota bacterium | reverse complement strand
GCTTTCCCGTTGAGCTTCAGGGCGATCATCCGGAAGCGCAGACGGGGGTCTGTCGTGACCAGGGGGCCTCGGCGGGAAACGGCTCTTCCAGATGGAAGGGCGTTTCGAAAAGATCCGCGTCCCCCTGGTCACGCCCGAGCAGCACCGCAGCATCCGCATGATCTCTCTCGAGCTCAACGGGAAAGCCGATTATCTTTTTCACCTCGATTCGGCGCTGGCGGGCTTCATGACCCTCACTCCCCCGATGGCCGAGGAGCTGGGCCTCGCCCCGACCGGAAGCTCAACGTCCACAGGCGTCGGGACGGCCCCCATCGCCACCCGCTTCGCCATGCTGGGATCCGTCAAGCTCGGCCCGGTGACCTTCCGCAACGTCCCGGTCATGGTCTCCGATATCCACACCCTCCGGGGACTGAAGGAGGGGCTCGTCGGCACGGCCCTCCTCAAGCGCTTCAACGCGACGATCGACGTCGAGGCGGCGGTCATGGACCTCTTCCCTATCGATCGCCCCGACCTCCTCAGGGCCAATATCAAAGAGGCGGCCGTCATGGGCGATGTCCCGCTCTACATCTTCGATCAGACCGTTGTCGAGGCCGCGATGGCCGGAGCGCCGCCGGCCCTCTACATCCTGGATTCGGCGGCGGCCACCAACCTGGTCGATACCGCTTTTTTCGAGGAGCACATCAAGCCGAAGATCGATCCGGCCCGCATCGTCCAAGGCGGGATACGCGGCGCGGGAGGGCCCCAGGCCGTCCGTCGCGTCGACGGATTGCCCATCGCTCTCGGCCCCCTCGTCTTCGAAGGACAGCAGGTCAACGAGTTCCGGATGGGAGCGCTGAACGAGATATCCGGCCGGTACGCCGCGGGCCTCCTGGGGAACCCCATCCTCTGGCCCTACCGCGTCCACATGGACTTCCGCGCCGGACGCCTGATCCTCGAAAGATATCCCGGCACGCGGGCCGGCCGACCAGCCCGGCCCGGCCTCTAGGGACGCGGACGGCGCAACGGCTCGGGGATCTTGACCTCCAGCCCGTCGATGAAGACCCGGACGACGCGCGTCCGGTAGTGGAATGGATCGCCGCTGAACACGACGATGTCGGCGTCCTTGCCGGGCTCGAGGCTCCCGACCCTGTCCGCGACGCCCAGGATCTCGGCCGCCGTCAGGGTCACCGCGCGCAGGGCCACGGCCCGGTCGAGGCCGCCCTTAACGGCCAGGGCCGCGGCCAGGGCCAGCTCTTCCTGCGTGCCGATCCCCATGGAGTCCTCGGCGGCGATGGCCGTTTTGATCCCGGCCTTGACGAGCTCGGCGGCGTTCGCCAGCGATACGTCCATCGTCTCGATGCGCTTCGATCCCACGCCCATGGCCCCGACGACGACCGGGATGTTGCGCTTGGCGATCTCGCCGGCTGACTTATAGGCTTCGGTCGCCCCTACGAGAACGGCCTTGAACCGGAACTCGTCGACCAGCCGGAGCGCGGTCTGGATATCGTCGGCCCGGTGGCATTCGACGAACGCAGCAAGCTTGCCATCGAGCAGGTCGGCCAAGGGCTCGAGGTCGAGATCGCGGGGCGGGGCCGCGAGCGGCTCGCCGCCTTTCTTTTTCGTGGACGCGACGACGGCCTCCTCATGCGCCTTGCGCTTGCGGGAGTACTCGGCGGCATCCAGAAGGGCCTTGCGGACGACGTAGGCGCTTCCCATCCGGGTCCCCGGCAGCCGCCCTTTGGCGCCGAACGCGTCCTTGGGCCCCTCGCCCAGGGTCAGCTTGACGCCGGCCGGCTCGATGAGGACCATCTCCTCGGCCGTCGCGCCGCGCGGCTTGACCACGGCCGTCCGGGCCCCGATGACATTGGCTCTCCCCGGCGCGATCATCAGCGTCGTGATGCCGGCCCGAGCCGCCTGTTCGAAGCGCTTGTCGAAGGGGTTGAGGGCGTCGAGGATGCGCAGCCCGGCCGTGACCGGGTCGGAAATCTCGTCGCCTCCGGACGGGCCGTAGGGCTCGCCGAGCCCCATCGAAGCCAGGGATTCGACCAGCCCGGGCAGGATCCAGCCTCCGTTCGCGTCGACGACCTCGGCCCCCGCCGGCACGGCGACCTGGCCGGCCCGTCCGACGGCCTTGATCTTGCCGCTTTCGACCAGAACGACGCCGTCCTCGATCTCCGGGCCAGAGACCGGGACGACGCGGCCGCCGCGGAACACGATCGCCCGTTGCTCCGCGCCGGCGGTCGCCGCGCCCGGCGACGCCGCCATGATCGATCCCACGCCCGCGGCCAATCCCGCAACCAGCAGAAAGCCCGCTGCCGCTCGCTTCATTTCCGCACCGCCCTTCACTTCCGGTCCTTGTCCGCTTGGTAGACAACCCGGCCGTCGATGAGCACCGTCAGCGCCCGCGTCGCGATGTCGAACGGGTCGCCGTCGAAGACGACGAGGTCGGCGTCCTTGCCCGGCTCGAGGCTCCCGATGCGTCCCTCGAGGCCCATGGTCCGGGCCGGGTTGAGGGTGATCGACCGCAACGCCTGCCCCGGCTCCATGCCGTACTTCACGGCCACGGCCGCCTGGTAGCGGAGGAACGATTGCTGGACGACGTCGGCGTCGGTCATGATGTCGACCTGGACGCCCTTGCCGCTCAGATACCCGGCCAGGTTGACCAGCCGCCCGTCGTCGTCGTAGGTCGTCATCTTCGGGCCGACGACGACGATGATCCCGCGCTCGGCCAGCTCGCCGGCGACCTTGTAGGCCTCGGTGGCGTGGGCCAGCGACAGACGCAGGAAGCCGAACTCCCCGGCCAGCCGGGCCGCGGTCATGATGTCATCGGAGGAGCCGACGTGGATGTGGACCGGGATCTCGCGCCGGACGACCTTGAGCAGGGCTTCCTTCTTGAGATCGCGGGCCGGCGGCACGGCCTTCGGGTTGCCCGCCTTCTCCTTTTCATGTCGGTCCAGCGCCTGTCCGTACTCCGCGGCCTCGACCAGGGCCTTGCGCACGAGATAGGCGGCCCCCATCTTGGTCGTCGGCATGACGCCCTTTGAAGCGTAGAAGCCCTTGCGGCCCAAGGCCATCTTCATGTCGGCCGGGAAGAGGATGACCATGTCGTCCACCGTCCCGCCCCGAAGCTTGAGCACGGCCGACTGGCCGCCGATGACGTTGCCGCTGCCCGGCCGGGCGACGACTGTGGTCACGCCCTCGGCCAGGGCCTTTCGGAACTGGTTCCGGTCGGGACCGACCCCTTCGGGATGGATGGAATCGATGACGCGCAGCTCCGGCGTCACCGGGTTGGACATCTCGTTGTCCTCGGTGACCCATCCCGAGGCCCCCAGCCCGAGGTGGGAGTGGGAATCGACCAGCCCCGGAGTGACGATCCGGCCGGCGGCATCGATGACCTTCGCGCCTTCCGGGATCGTGACGGACCCGGCCGGCCCGACCGCCGCGATCTTATCCCCGTTGATGAGGACGACCCCGTTGTCGATATCGAGACCCGTTCCGGTCAGGACCTGGGCCCCGACGACGGCCGTCATCTGTTCCGGAGCCTCGGCCGACGCCCTCGGCCCTTCCGACCGGACCGCGCCGGCAAGGGCCAGAACGAGACCGCAAGCCGCCGCGCTCTTCATCGCTCTGTCAAGGATCATGAATGCCTCCGCTCGTTGGAAGGACCGATATTACGGGGAGGCGTGCGGCGAGTCAAGCGCCGCCCTGGGCCGCGCTCAGACCCTGGCTCTGAGGATGTAGAGGTTGTGGTCTGGGAGGAACGTCTCGACCTTGACCAACTGGAAGACCGACCGGCTGACCGTATCCTCCACTTCCTCGCGGGTCATGAAGTGGCCGGACCGGTCCGAAGCCTTGGCCGGGTCCCGGTCCATGATGACCACGGTCGCCCCCGGCTTGAGGCTCGGCAAGAGCTTGGCCAGAAGCTCGACGGGTTTTTCGAGGTCGTGGAACGAGTTGACCATGAAAGCCATATCCAGGGAGGCCGGGAGGAAGCCGGGATCATCGATCGTTCCCAGGACGGTCTCGATGTTCGCGATACTCTCCTGGCGGCACGTGCCCTCGATGGAAGCCAGCGCCGAGCGGTCGATGTCGTTGGCGTAGATCTTTCCGGTCTCGCCGACGCCACGGGAAAGCCAGAACGTGAAGTATCCCCGGCCGGCCCCGACCTCGCCGATGACCAGGCCGGGTTCGACCCCCGTGGCCTCCATGACCTTCTCGGGCTGTTCGATCCTGTCGCGCCAGGCCGAGCGGTACTGGACATCCGGCGGGGGCGCGGCCAATGCAGAGGATAAAGCCGCTGCCAGGGCAGAAACACAAAGGATCGCCGTAACGCTTTTTGGAATTATTCCCGTCCGTCTGGAAGTCATCAGGTCTCCTTATAAGGATGCCCAGCAAGGTTCATGCCAGGGCGGTTGGCCCGGGGGACCGCGGCCAATCAGCCTTGATTTGGACAGTTTCTTTACGAGATCCTGTAAAGAGGCGGGTCCTGCGGCTTGAAACGGCCCGGCCCCAAGAAGTATAGTGGAGCCATGAAAAACGCGAAGAAGCGCCTGACGATCCTCGTCCCGATATTCCTGGCCCTGGCCCTGCTCGGCTCCATGTTGGCGGCCGTTCGCCCATCCGCCCCGCCCGCCGACCCCATCGACAGCGAATGCTTCACGGTGCTCGTCGGCAAGGACGCCAGCGCCGACGGCTCGGTCCTCGTGGCCCACAACGAGGACGACCGGGGCGACATTCTGGTCAACGTCCGTAAGATCAGGCCTCATGACTACGGCGCCCCCCGAAAGGTCGCCCTGGGCAAGGGCGCGACACTCGAGACCGACGGCCGCACGGCCGGCTTCCTGTGGATCGAGGCCACCACCCAGGAGTACGCCGACA
>JAWOHF010000179.1:0-17338 GCA_046496285.1 Candidatus Aminicenantota bacterium | reverse complement strand
TCCGGAAAGAGATGGACGAGGTCAAGGACCAGTTCCTGAGAAAGCTCGCCGACCTCGAGAACCTCCGCAAGCGCTTCGAAAGGGAAAAGGGCGAGTTCCAGCAATTCGTCTTGAGCGGGCTCCTCCTTGATGGCCAGCAGCTCGAGGAGGAGCCCGCTCAAGACGAATTGCTGGAACTCGCCCTTTTCCCTTTCGAAGCGCTTGCGGAGGTTCTCGAGGTCGGCGAGCTTTCTCAGGAACTGGTCCTTGACCTCGTCCATCTCTTTCCTGAGATGCTTGAGCTCGGCCTCCTTCTTCTTGAGCTTTTCCTTCAGGCTCCGGGAGCTCTCGGAAGAAGCTTCCTTGGCGGGAGGCTCTTTGCCGCTCGCGGCGGGTTTGACCTCCCGGGCCTCGGGCGGAGCATCCTCGCCCGGCTCATCCTCGCGGATGAATTCGATCTCCTCTTCGGGCTTCTTGCCGCCGTTCTCTTCCGTCATAGTGTGACCTCTCTGCCGAAGGCCGTGATCGCCAGGCTCAAACGTTTGGCCACCCGGTCGACCAGGGGAATGATCTTCTCGTACGGGATCCTTTTGGGCCCGATGATGCCCAGGGAGCCGAGGACCTGGTTGCTGTATCCGTAGTGGGACAGCACGAGGGAGCAGTCCTGGACATTGGGAAAGTTCGTCTCCGACCCGATCAGGACCTTGACCCGGTCCAGGCTGATGAAATCCGAGAGCAGCCTGACCAGATTGGCTTTCTCCTCGAGGTTCTCGAACAGGGACCTCAGCTTGCTCATCTCGAAAAGCTCGGTCTTGTTGACCAGGCGGGAGGTCCCCTGGAGGAAGATCCGGTGCTCCCCTTCCTCGCGGTTGATGGAGGCCTTGATCAGATCGAGCAGCTTGCTGATCGTGTCTTCGTACTTGGCCCTGTGCTGGGGAAGCTCCTGGAGAAGGGAATCGCGGACGTTCAGGAAGGTCCGGCCGCGGTAGTTGCGGTTGATGTACTGGGAGGCCCGGTCGAGCTCGATCTGCGACTGGGCCAGACGGGTTTCCAGGGTTTCCGTCAGGACCATTTGGAACGGGGTCACGAGGATGACCAGGATCCTGCGGTCCGATATCTTGATGAAGCGCGAGTATTCGAACTGGACCCGCGAGATGTTCGGGGAGATGACGAAACCCAGATTGTCCGAGGCGTCGGCCAGGGTCCTCGACGCCTGAAGGAGCAGGGAATCGAAGTCGGAGGTCCGGGTGGGGAATTCCTCCTGGATCATCTGAACGGGATCCTGGGGCCGGGATTTCTCGGCGAGCAGGCCGCTGACGTAGGCGCGAAGCCCCCGGTCGGTCGGGACCCGTCCGGCCGAGGTGTGGGGCTGGGACAGATAGCCGAGCTCTTCGAGCTTGGCCATGATGTTCCTGATGGTCGCCGGGGACCCCTCGAAGGAACCGGCCTGATGGATCGATCCGGAGCTCACCGGGCGCCCGCCGCGGACATAGCCGGCCACGACCAGCTTGAGGACCTTCTTGTCCTTTTCGCGCAAGATAGACCTAGCCATGTGAACCTACTCCGGTTTTATAGCACTAATCGGGAATTCCTGTCAATAAACTGGGAGTTAACGGGAAGGGCCCGGCAATATCCTAAGTCCCGCATATCCAACAACTTGGGAAAAGTCGCCTGAGCTGTCTCCCGAAGTCCGGTAGAGAACGAGCTCGGCTTCGGCCGCGCCCAGCTCCCGAGCTGCGACCAGGGCGGCGGTCGTGGGCTGAAAGCCGCACATGGAGATGCCCTCCGCGAGGACGGTTTCGAACAGCCCCCGCGGGTCGAGGTCCTGGATCTTGCGGATGGCCAGGGCATCCTTTTTTTCGGCCGTACTCTGGCTGACATAGTGGCTCATATCGGTGCTGGCCACCATCAGGACCGGGCGGCCGTAGGCCCGGATCGCTGCGGCCAGCCCCTGCCCGAAAGATTCGAGGTCACCGTAATTCGTTTCATGGGACACGCACACGGGGACGATCCCCACGTCTTCGCGGAAGTACTGGAGGAACGGGACCTCGACCTCCAGGGAATGTTCCAACAGGTGGGCCTCTTCATCCTGGCGGGCGGAGGGGCAGCGGTCGAGGATCATGGCCGCCAGGTCCTCCCGGATGGGGACTTCGCCCAGGGGCGTCAGCCAGCTGCCCGCCATTTGAACGGCGAACAGGGACCGGATATCCCTGTGGCCGGGACCCAGAACGACGGCCGTCGCCGGGATCTCGACCGAGGAGAAAACGGCGCCCGCGACCGGGCCCGAATACACGTAGCCGGCGTGAGGGACGACGACGGCCACGGCCTTTTTCCTTTCGATCTTCGCATCCGTCATACCCCGGATGGTCTTCAGAAGCTGCTCCCTCTGCCCCGGATAGAAGGTCCCGGAAACCTGAGCTTTTCTTCTCATTCGACCCTCCATTCCTCATTAATAGGCGTCCCGGGGCGGGATGTCAACGGCTGGGGATCCGCCGGGAAGGGCCGGCGATCTCAGAGAGATGCCGGGCTCCAGACCCGGCGTTGCTCCGTGAAGCGGATGCCCATGGTTTTCAGCTCTTCCAGGATCGGGATATAGATCTCGGGATGGACCGGGACCTCCACCCCCTTTCTCCCGATCTTTCCCTCGAGCATGAGGCGGGCGGCGATGGCCGCGGGCAGGCCGACCGTGCGGGACATCGAAGATGCCCCCCCCGGGACCCCGTGATCGACGAGGGTCGAAACGATCTCTTCTGTCCGCCCCGACCCGAACTCCGCCAGGAACTCGTGCTGGAGGACGATCATGTCCCTCTCCCCTTCCGCATACTGGAGTTTCTCGATCATCAAAGCGGCCAGATTGTCGAGGGCCGAGCCGCGTTCCGCCGCAAGCGGCCTGTCCGCGAACAGTCCGAGCCATTCCAGCTTGTCCAGGATGCCGGAGCGGGGGGCAAGTCCCAGCCGCCGGGTGACGGCCGCCCGGACATCCTCTCCTCCGCCGGCGCCGGACAGCTCTTTCATGAGGTCGAGATAGCTCGAGCCCGGCCGGTCTTTTTCGCCGTCATCGAGAAGGCCCAGCTGTCCGATCATCAGAAGTGTCCGGCACCAGCCGGGGTAACGGAGGGTCCCCCTCAGGAGCGACCGCGCTTCCGGGATGCCGTAGACGTCCTTGTAAGGAACGGAATCCCTGTTCGGGTAGCCTTCGAATTCGCCGAGCCCGGCGATGACGATCTTCTCGGGTTCGGCGAAGAGCCGCTCGGCCGGTATGGACACGATTTCGCCGTCCCTCAGGTAACGGGCGGAATTCCTGGAGGCCAGGAGAACCCCTTTCGGGCTCCAGGAGAACTTGTAGCCGAAAGGATTGTCGTTGGCCTCGGGCGCCGGAAGCCCCCCGCAGTACGATGTGAACGCCAGGATCCGACCGCCTCCGTCGTGGACATCCCGGATGATCCGCATGGCCTCCATGTGGTCGATCCCCGGGTCCAGGCCGAGCTCGTTGAGGATGAGGACCCCCTTGTCGCGGGCCCGGCTGTCGAGCTCTCTCATGGCCGGGCTGACGTAGGAGGCGGTCACCATGTCCTTCCCGTGGTCGATGGCCAGAGCGGCGACGAGAGGGTGAAACGTGTAGGGGACCATGCTGACGACCAGATCGGCCCGGCCGATCTCCGCGGACAACCCTTCCCTGTTCCCGAGGTCCAGCTGCCTAGCCTCGCCTCGCGCGGCCCCGGCGACGAGCTTCACGGCCCTGTCGACCTCCACGTCGGCCACGACGACCAGCTGTTCCGTATGGTCGAGAAGGTATCGGACGAGCGGCCCGGCCACCAGGCCGGCGCCCAGGACGAGGATCTTTTTCATGCGGAGGCCTCCGAGAAGATCGAGGTTATCCGACCGACGCCGCGAGATAGGCGTAGTCGGGCGTCAATTCCCCCCGGTAGAGAATGACGGCCCGGCGGATGACATCCGGCAGGCCGCAGTCCTCGAACCGCCCCCGGAGATCCGCGGCGGCGAAGGCCGGGACGTAGTCCTTCAAGCCCCGGCTGAAATAGGTCGAGGATTCCAGGGGGAGCTCAGCCGGGAGATTGTAGACCGCCAGGACCACCGGGCCGGGGCCCTCGAATCCGGACACGGCCTCATCCCGGGCCGGGTCGTAGACATAAACGGGGTTCTCGGAGTCGGTGGCCTTGACGTTGCACTCGATGGAACCGTCGACGTCACAGGTGATGTCGCCGACGACCCGGAGCCGGGGCCGGGCCCCGCCTCCGTAGAGCCGCTTCAGGAAGGGCTTGGTGAGGAACTTCGGGTACTGCGGGGCCCAGTAGATGCCGTTGACGATGGCGGTGAGATAGGGAATGAGGTCCTCGACCACGGGCCGGTAAAGGTGAGGGTTGCGGTAATAGTCCTGGAGATCGAACGCCCGGCCCGGATCGACCGGCCGGACCATGTCTTCCTCCCTGAAAACGGCCTTGTAAAGACGCGCTTCTCCGGCCTTTTCCTGAAAAAGCCCCGGCAGGTCGCAGGGCTTCACGGTTTCGACCGGAAGGATGTCCAGGATCTCCTGGGCACCCTGGCTGACGTGTCCATAGCCGAAAAAGCCGATGACGACCGGCCCCAGTCCCCCGGGCAGGCCGCGATCGATGATGTTCACGGCCAGCTCGGCCACGGCCTCCCGGGCCTCGGTCAGGTTCTGATAGCGATGGGCGGGCTTCAGGATGGAGAACGGGTTCCGGACGCCTTCGACCTCCAGCCGGCGGCCCAGGGCCCAGAGCGTGTCGACCATGCCGGCATGCCCCGCGTAATTGCCGAAAAAGAGGACCCGGCGGCCCTTGTCATCGACCATCTTCTCGTAGTCGACCAGGGTGCAGCCGAGCTCCATCATCCGCTTGAGCATGGGCATGTTCTGGCTCTGACCCTTGGCTGTGTGGGAAAAGAAGATGTAGGCCTTGCCCTTTTCCAGCCTCTCGACGGGGATCTCCTTGATGGCGAAAACGATCGAGCAGGGCGAGAGGCTCTCCTCGACCGGGATGCCGGCCATCCGGAAATCGCCGTCGGCGAAGACCCGGATATCGGACGGTTGGACCCGGATATCGAGGGGGTGATTGTCGACCAGCTCCCGGGCGTGGGACGGGATGAGCGGGACGCGCCGCTCCCACCTGTTGATGTCCTCTCTGCGGATACCGATCTGTATTTTTGCGGTCATGACAGCGGCCCCTGAAGCGGGATAATGATTAGACGTGATTATGTCACAATTACGGCCCGAGGGTCAACTGGCCCTGCGGACAGTTGACGGCCCGCCGGCGAAAGTTTATCATGGCGGGAGATGATCCGTTTCTTCAACACCCTCGGCGGCGCGGTGGGGCCGTTCGTCCCGCTCGAGCCCGGGGTCGTCAAGCTCTACACCTGCGGGCCGACCGTCTACGACTACCCCCACATCGGCAACTGGCGGGCCTACGTCTTCGAGGACCTCCTGAAGCGGTCCCTGATGTTCAGGGGGCTCAAGGTCGTCCACGTCATGAACATCACGGACGTCGACGACAAGACCATCCGCGGGGCCCGGGCCAATGGCCTCGGCCTCGAGGACTACACGCGCCCCTTCATCGAGGCCTTCTTCGAGGAGCGGGACAGGCTGAACGTCCTGCCGGCGGACCACTATCCCCGGGCGACCGGACACATCCCGGAGATGGTCACCCTCATCAAAGCCCTCCTCGACAAGGGCTTCGCCTACCGCAAAGAGGGCTCCGTCTACTTCGCCATAGACAAGTTCCCGTCCTACGGCCGCCTCTCCAGGGTCAACCTCGAGGAGCGGCGAGCGGGCAGCCGGGGGGACGCCGACGAATACGAAAAGGAGAGCGTTCACGATTTCGCCCTCTGGAAAGCCCCCAAGGAGGGCGAGCCTTCTTGGGAGACGGAGATCGGTCCCGGACGGCCGGGCTGGCACATCGAGTGCTCGGCCATGAGCTCCAAGTATTTCGGACCGAGCTTCGACATCCACTGCGGCGGCGTCGACAACATCTTTCCCCATCACGAGAACGAGATCGCCCAATCCGAGGCGGCCAACGGGGTCAAGTTCGTCGGCACCTGGCTCCACTGCCATCATCTCGTCGTCAACGGCGAAAAGATGGCCAAGTCCAAGGGCAATTTCCTGACCCTCGAAACCGTTCTGGGCAAAGGCTTCAGCACGCGGGAGGTCCGGTTCCTCCTCCTTTCCACGCATTACCGGAAGATGCTGAATTTTACGGACGAAGCCATGCATCAGTCTCGGGCCGGATTGGAAAGGATGCGCAACTTCCTCGTCGACCTCGAAGACATCAAGCGGGACGGAGAGCCCGATCCCGACGTCGTCCGGCTGGCCGGAGGGGCCAGGGAAGAATTCGCGGCCGCCCTTGACGACGACCTGAACATCTCCGAGGCCCTGGCCGCCCTTTTCACCTTCATCAAGAGCGCCAACGTCCTCCGGGACAAGGGCCGGCTGACGCGGGGAGACGCCGCCGTCCTGAGAGACCTTGTGCTCGAGCTGGACGACAAGGTCCTGGGCCTTGGCTTGCGCAGCCCGGTCGATGCGGCCGGGGAGGCCGCGGCCAAGTCCGCGGTTCATGGAGGCGCGGACGTCCTCGACAGCCGGATCCGGGAGAGGATCGAGGCCCGTCAGAAAGCCAGGGCCGCGAAGGACTTCAAGTTGGCCGACGAGATCCGGGTGGAACTCCTGGACATGGGCGTCCTCCTCGAGGACACCAAGGCCGGGGTCCGCTGGAAGAAGATCGCACCACCGAAGAATTGAGCGTCCTGGGGGGAGCCCACTCCGCGTCCTCCACGGCCGCAAGGAGCAGGCCTTTGAATGAAACCCGACGGCCAACTCAGGCCCTGGGCCGGAAGGGCGAGGAGATCGCCTCCCGCTATCTGAAAAAGAAGAGGTTCGAGATCATCGAGCGCGGCTTCCGCCTGTTCCGCGGAGAGATCGACATCATCGCCCGCGACCGGGACACGCTCGTTTTCGTCGAGGTCAAGACCCGGGCGGACGAGACCTTCGGCCGTCCCGAGGACTCGGTGACCCCGGCCAAGCAACGGCAGATCCGGAAGATCGCGATGGGTTATCTCCTCAAGAATCACCTGGGCGACGTGAGCTGCCGCTTCGACGTCGTCTCCATTCTGGTCCAAGGTGACGAGGACTTCCGGCTCGAACACTTCAAGGACGCATTCTAAGAGAGCCGTTCAGAAGGAATAGACGAATCCGACCTTGAGATTGCGCCCCGGCTCCTCGACGGCGTCCGGATCCGGCCTGGCCAGATAGGTCGCATCGAAGATATTGGCCAGGGTCATGAAGATCTCCAAGGAAGACCATCTGTACCCGGCCCTGAGGTTGAGGATCTCGGAACCGGCGATCTCGACCTCGTCCGGCCCGGGCGAGCCCTTGCGCAGCCGGAACGTGCCGCTCAGCTCGGCCGAGAGATGTCTCACCCAGACCTTGGTCCCGACATGCAGGCTGAGCGGCGGGATGTCGTTCAACGGGTCGCCGCTGAGGACGCTCCGGCCGCGGAGGGCGGCGACGTTCCCGAAGATCTTCCATCCCGGCGCGACGAAATAATCGAGCTCGAATTCGAGGCCCTGGATGCGGCCTTTCTCGATGTTCCCGTAGGTCCGGGTCGTCGCATCTATCCGGTAGCGCTCGATCATATCTTTGATCTCGTAGCGGAAGCCGTAGAGACCGGCGAAGAAACGGCGCCCCATGAGCTTGAGCCCCCCGTCCAAATTGAAGCTCGTCTCGGGGACCAGGCCGGGGTTGCCGACGATATACCCGCGGCCGCTGATCCCGGTATAAAAAAGCTCGTTGAGGCTCGGGACCCGGTAGGCCTTGGAGACATTGGCGAACGCCGTCAGACCCGGGCTCAGCTCATAGGAGAGGGCAAAAAATCCCGTGGTCTGGGTCTTGTCCGACTGCTCGACCGCCTCCGCCCCGAGGGGCAGAGCCTGCTGCCGGATGACGTCCCAGCGCAGGCCGCCGAGGAGGTCGAGACCACGGACCTTGAAGAAGTCGGCCGACAGGAAAGCGCCCAGGTCCGTTCTCTTGCCCCCGGTGAACGGGTACTCTTCGACCGTCCCGGTAACCGCGCCCGTCTCGTCGAACGACGTGTACCTGTTAAAGGCCCCGGCCCCTCCCCGGCCGAAGAAGTCCACCCCGCTCTCGAGGCGGATGACATCCTCCCAGGTCTTCGCATAGGACACCTGCGCCCCGTACTCCGTGCTTTCCGTCAGGGCGTACTCCTCCGTTGTCCTGTAATCCGCGATAGTTTCCCTGTCCGTTTCCAGGAAATTCGGGTTGGCGAAGGCCTTGAAATGGAGCTCACCCCCGTTTCCCAGTCCTTTCTCCTTCCACCCGAGCTGAAAGAGATTTTGGTTTTCCCGGGGGTACCAGGTCGGATTGACGTCGCTCGTCCGGAGAGGCTTGCCGATATCCTTGCCCCGGGCTCCGAGGAAACCGGCCTCGATCTCCCGCCTATCCGTCTTGTGGACGACCTTGGCCAGCAGATTGCCCTGGGTGAAATACGATTGGAGAGCCCGTCCCAAGGGGGAATAATAGTCCTCGGCATCTACGGCCTGAAAGGAAAAGAGGAATCCCGTGGCGCCTTTCGCTCCCTCGAATTCGAGGCCCGCTCCTTTCTCCTGGTTGACCGTTCCATACGCGGTCCGCAGCCGGCCGTGAAGGCCCTCCCGAAAGGAAGGGGATCTGGTCATCAGGTGGATGACCCCGCCGATGGCGTCCGAACCGTAGAACACCGAAGAGGCGCTTCTCAGGACCTCGATCCTGCCGATCGTCTCGGGGTGGACGAAAGAAGCGTTGGGACCCGTCCGCCGGTCGCTTTCGACCCTGGCCCCGTCGACGAGGTAGAGAACCCGCCGCCGGGCCAGCCCGCGAACCGTCGGAACGAGGGAGAACCCCCCGGAACCTATGGCGTCGACCCCCGGGACGTTCTGCAAGCCCTCCGTGATATTGGGGGCCCTCGTTTCCGAGAGGGCCCCGCTTTCGATGACCGAGGCCGCCGCCGGGACTTTCAGCGAGGACTCGGGATATCTCAGGGCCGTGACCAGGATCTCCTCGCGTTTCTGAATGAGAGGGACGAGGCCCAGGATGACCCTGCGGTCCAGGTCTTTGCGCGTGAGCAGGTATTCGCTTTCGTAGTGGTCGGGATGGATGACCTCGATCCGGAACCGGTCGGAATCCGGGACGGCCAGAGCGAACCGGCCTTCGGCGTCCGTTTCGGTCTTGGCCCCGCTCGAGCGATGAAGCACGACGGCCCCCTCGATCGGGTTCTGCCCGGTGCCGACGACGGTCCCCCGGATCTCCGCGGCCGTCGCGGCGACGGATAGGGCAAGGCCTGCCAGGAGCAAGAGGAGGAACTTTCGTTTGCACATCGTTGTCATCCTAGCCGAGCGACGCCCCGGTGTCAAAAGGGCCCGGCGATCTTCTCGACCTTCGCCGTGTCGGGGCATTCTTGGAGCAGCTCTGCGGCCGTTTTCCGGGACCGGGGATGGACGGCCCCCGGAGCGATCTCCGCGAGCGGGACGAGGACGAAGTTCCGCAGAGTCATCCGCGGGTGCGGGATCGTCAGTTCGTCGGACTCGAGCTCCAGGCTCCCTGCGAGGAGGATGTCGATGTCGATCGTCCTCGGGCCTTTGACCACCGACCGGACGCGCTTCATCGCGCTCTCGATCGACCGGCCGAGCTTCAAGAGGGACAGGGGGCTGAGAGTCGTCCTGACCTCGAGAACCTGGTTGAGGAACCAGGGTTGACCGGGATGATCGACCGGTTCGGTCCGGTAGATCGAGGAGGCCCGGACGACCTCCACGCCGCCGGCCCGCAGGAGCTCGACGGCCCGGGCCAGGTTGGTCTCCGGGCGGCCGAGGTTGCTGCCCAGGCTCAAGATATAGATCATCCTTCCATTTTACTCATCCAGCCCCGCGACGCAACGGCGGGGTAGGGCCTCCTTCGGCCGTTCAGCTGTCCATTTGCATTTCGGAGGGCCTTTGATTAGTATTACAAATCCGCGCGGGGCGGCCCGCCAAACCCGGAGCGAGGACTTGTTCATGAGCAAACTCATCTTTCTGGACAACGGCGCGACCTCTTTCCCCAAGCCGGAAGAGGTTTACACCTACATGGACCATTTCTTCAGGAACTATGGGGTCAATCCCGGCCGCTCGGGCTACGACCTGTGCATGGAGGCCGGCCTGATCGTCGAGGACACGAGAAAGATGCTGACCGAGTTCTTCAACGGGACCGACCCGAACCGACTCTGCTTCTCCTACAACTCGACGGACGCCTTGAACCTGATCATCTCCGGCATGCTGCGGCCGGGCGACCACGCCATCTCCACGACCATCGAGCACAACTCCGTACTCAGGCCCCTTCACCACCTCTCCCTGCAAGGCGTGGAGGTCGACCTGGTCCCTTTCGACGGGGCCGGCTTCGTCGACCCTGACGGGGTCCGGGCCCGGTTCCGGACCAACACCCGTCTGGTCATCGTCAACCACGCCTCCAACGTCATCGGGACCGTGCAGCCCGTCTCCGAGATCGGCCGGCTCTGCCGGGAGGCGGGCATCCCGTTCGTCGTCGACTCGTCGCAGTCCGCAGGCAAGGTCCCCATCGACATGGACAAGCAGTTCCTGGACGTCGTGGCCTTCACCGGCCACAAGTCCCTCCTCGGGCCCACGGGGATCGGGGGGCTGTATGTCCGGGAAGGCGTCGAGATCCGCCACTCCCGGGCCGGCGGCACGGGCGTCCGCTCCGCCGTCAAGACCCATCTCGACGAGTACCCCTACCGCCTGGAATACGGGACGCCCAACGTCATGGGCATCGCGGGTTTGCACGCGGGAGTGAAGTGGATCCTCGGCCGGGGGCTCGAGACCGTCCATCATCAGGAGATGAGACTCCTTCGCATGCTCCGGGACGGGCTTCGGGACATCCCCGGCGTCACCCTCTATTGTCAGGACGACTTGACGGACCACATCGCCGTCCTGGCTTTTAACCTGGAAGGGATGGATGCCGCCGACGTCGGGACCATGCTCGATGTCGACTACGGGGTCGCCTGCCGGACGGGGCTCCACTGCGCCCCCCTCGTTCATGAGCAGATGGGCACGGACAAGCTCCACGGCGCCGTCCGCTTCGGGATCGGCCCGTTCAACACCGAGGAACACATCCTGACGGCGGTCCGGGCCGTCGGCGAGATCGCCGCCCTCAGAAAGGGCCGGAAAAAAACCGCCTGAACGGGACGGTCAATCAACCGGAAGGACGACCGTGAAGGTCGTTCCCTCCCCCAACCGGCTCCTGACGGACACCGCGCCTTGGTGGGCCAGCGCGATGTGCTTGACGAGCGACAGTCCGAGCCCCGTGCCGCCGTGCTTCTTGGAGCGCGATTTGTCGACGACGTAGAACCGCTCGAAGACATTGGCCTGGTGGGCGGGATCGATCCCGATGCCCGTATCGGCGACCTCGATCCGGAGCCGGCCCTCGTCGATCGCCAGACGGACCGTGACCCCGCCCTTGTCCGTGTACTTGACGGCGTTGTCCACGAGGTTCAAAAGGAGCCCCTCCAGCTGGAGCGGGTCGGCCTTGACCGGGGACAGATCGGGCCCCGCCTCGAGGGCGAGCCCCAGACCCTTTTCGCCGGCCGGCTTCTCGAAGATCTTCAAGATGTTCTCGGCCAGCTCCCGGACGTCGACGTCCTCTTTTTCGAGCCGGGCCTCCTGGGCCTCTATCTTGGACAGAGCCAGGAGGTCGTCGACGATGGCCATCAGCCGGTCGGCGTTCCGGCGGATGATGCCCAGGTGCGATAGGGTCTCGCCCGCGGAGCGTTGCTCCAGGGTCTCGACGAAGCCCTTGATGGCCGTCAGGGGGGTCTTGAGCTCGTGCGAGACGTTGACGACGAAGTCGCGCTTGATCCTCTCGAGGTCCCGGAACTCCGTCATGTCGTGGAGAGTCAGGACGATCCGCTCTTGGGCGGCGAGGTGCGCGGCGTTGCAGAAATAGGTCCTTTCGTGGAGGTCCGCCTCGCCGGCCGTCCCGGTCTTGGTCTCGCGGACCTTGCGGACGAGCTCGGTGAGCGCCGAGCTTCGGACGACTTCCCAGAAGTGCTGCCCCTCGGGGGCTTGGACGTGAACCGCCCGACGGAAGCTGTCGTTGCAGAAAAGGATGCGGGAGTCCGCGTCCATGACACAGAGCCCTTCGCGGATGGAGGCCATGATGCTGGTCAGCTCCTCGCCCTGGATGCGGACCTCCGCGAACATCGCGCTCAGCTTGGCGGTCATGTCGTTGAAACCCACGGCCAAGGCCTTGAACTCCCCTCTCCGCCTCGCCGAGACCTTGACCCCGAGATCGCCCGCGGAGACCCGGGACGCGGCCTCGACGAACTCCCGGACGGGCCGGGAGACCGTGCGGGTGAGCAGGGCGGCTGCGACCAGGGCCAAAGCGGCGGTCAGTCCGACGACCCAGAGCAGATCCCTCCGGAGCTCTCGAAGGAGCGCCTGAAAGTGCCTCATGAACAGGCTCATGCGCAGGACGCCGACGACCGCTCCGTCCGCCTCGAGCGGAACGCTCATGTACATCATCTCGGCCCGGAGAGTGGAGCTGAACCGGATGGACATTTGCTTTTCGCCCTGGAGGGCGGCGAAGATCTCCGGACGGAAGAAGTGGTTCTCCATGTCCCGGGCCTCTTTCTCGGAGTCGGCCAGGACGTTCCCCCGGTTGTCGATGACCGTGACCCGCCGGCCGGTCCTGGCCCCTACGGTGGAGATCATTTCGTCCAGTCCCTCCGTCGCCTCCCCCGTGAGGAACGGAATGGTCCGGTCTTGGATGAGGTGGGCCAGGTTCTCCAGATGGGCCGCCTGGGCCCGGATGAAATGCTTCCGGATGAGAGGGGGACCGGCCAGGAGGACCGCGGCGACGACAAGGGCGATGACCAGGAGATAGCCCGCGAAGACCTTCAGGAAAAGCGTTCGTTTCATTCTTCGACCTTGTACCCGACTCCCCGGATGTTCTTGACCAGAGTTGCCGCCGGGCCCAGCTTCTCCCGGAGGTTGCGGATGTGAACGTCGACGGTCCGGTCGACGACGGCTTTCTCATGTCCCCAGAGGAAATCGAGGATCTGGTCGCGCGTGAAGACCCGGCCCCTTCTGGACGCCAGGAACTGCAGGATCCTGAACTCCGTGGCCGTCAGCTCGACCTTGTCTCCGCAGACCATGGCCTCGAACTTGTCAAGGTCGAGGACCAGGGCCCCGACCGTGATCCGCCGGGTGCTCTCCATGGCCCCGGGCCGCCTGAGGACGGCGTGGATGCGGGCGACGAGCTCCTTGACGGAGAACGGCTTGGTGAGGTAGTCGTCCGCGCCGAGCTCGAGGCCGACGACCTTGTCCGTCTCGTCCCCCCGGGCCGTCAGCATAATGATGGGGATCGAGGCCAGCTTCTCGGTTTTCCTCAGCTGACGGCAGACATCGAGGCCGTCCATGTCGGGCAGCATGAGGTCGAGGAGGAGAAGGTCCGGCTTTTCCCGGTCCAGGAAACGGGTGAGCCCTTCCGCGTCCTCGAAGCCGGCGAAACGGAAGCCGGCCTTCTCCAGCGTGATCTTCAGCAGCTCGAGGATGTCGGATTCGTCGTCCAGGGCGGCGATCAAAGGGGGCATGGGCTCACCTGACCCTTCACACGAGGGGGTATTATATGGAAATCCGGCCGGGATTCAAGGCCGGAACGGACCGGGAGGTTGCCAGGGAGCGGGCCCCGGGATATAATGAAAGAAAAACGACGGAGGGATCCACCATGATGAAAATGATCCTGGTCCTGGCTCTCATGGGGCTGGGGTTCGCCGGCGTCGCCGCGGCGGCGAAGTTCGAGAAGGACGTCCTGGCCACGTCCGCAGGCGACCTCGAGATCGCCTTCCTCGGCCATGGGACGCTGATGATGACCTTCGGCGGCAAGACGATCCATGTCGATCCCTACGGGGAGGTCGCCGATTACAGCCAGCTTCCCAAGGCCGATCTCATCCTCGTGACCCACGACCACTACGACCACATGTGCCTGGAGTCCGTGGAGCGCATCCTTCTTCCGGGCACGAAGCTCGTCGGCTCCGGGACGTGCGCCGGGAAGCTGCGCGACGCCGTGATCATGAAGAACGGAGAGACCCGGACCGTGATGGGTCTGAAGATCGAGGCCGTCCCGGCCTACAACATCGTCCACAAGAGGCCGGACGGCAGCCCCTGGCACCCCAAAGGGGACGGCAACGGCTACGTCGTCACGTTCGGGGACAAGAGGATCTACATCGCCGGCGACACCGAGAACATCCCCGAGATGAAGGGCCTCAAGGACATCGATGTCGCTTTCCTGCCCATGAACCTGCCCTACACCATGACCCCCGAGATGGCCGCCGAAGCCGCCGGGTGGATCCGGCCGAAGATCCTCTATCCCTACCATTACGGGGACACCGACGCGTCGGCGCTCGTCAGGCTGTTGAAGAGCGAGAAAGACATCGAGGTCCGCATCAGGAAAATGAGCTGACTTGGCCTCATTCCCCGCCGGCGCCGGTTCTCAGCTTGTCGGCCCGGCCTTCCTCGACGTGGTGCTTGATGGTCCGGCCCTTGACCATGTAGATGACGTCCTCGCCGATGTTCGTGGCGTGGTCGGCGATCCTCTCCAGGTGCCTCCCGACGAGGATGAGGTCCACGGCCCGGGTGATGGCCCCCGGGTCCTGCATCATGTAGGTCAGCAGCTCCCGGAAGACCTGGTCGTTGAGCTCGTCCACTTGATCGTCCCGCTCGCAGACGTCCTTGGCCAGCTTGTCGTCCCCGTTGACGAAGGCGTTCAGCGCGTCCCGGACCATGGCCTGGGCCAGCTCGGCCATCCGCGGGATGTCGATGAGCGGCTTGAGCTGGGGCCGCTTCAGCAGGTCGAGGGTCCGCTCGGCAATGTTGACGGCCAGGTCGCCGATGCGCTCGAGGTCCGTGCCGATACTCATGGCCGAGGTGATGAAACGGAGGTCGGCGGCCATGGGCTGACGGAGGGCCAGGAGCTTCATGGCCGTCTCGTCGACCTCGATGTCGAGGCGGTTGATGGCCGCCTCGCGCTCGAGGACTTGGCAGGCCATGTCCTCCCGGCGCTCCTTCAGGGCCCGCACAGCTAGGGCGATCTGCTCCTCGGCCCGGGCGGCCATCTCCAGGAGCTTCTCCTTGAGGGCCTTGAGCTCCTCGTCAAAAGGACGTTCTATTTTCGACATGGCTCCTCCTCGTCCCGCACGGCCGCCGTCGCTTATCCGAACCGCCCCGTGATATAGTCTTCCGTGAGCTTGTTGGCCGGGTTGGTGAAGATCTTCTCCGTGACGCCGAACTCGACGAGCTCCCCGAGCATCATGAAGGCGGTATAGTCCGATACCCGGGCGGCCTGCTGCATGTTGTGGGTCACGATGACGACAGTGTAGCTTTTTTTGAGGGTCTCTATCAAGTCCTCGATCTTGGCCGTGGCGATGGGATCGATGGCCGAGCACGGCTCGTCGAACAGGATGACCTCGGGCTCGACGGCCAGGGCCCGGGCGATGCACAGCCTCTGCTGCTGGCCTCCCGAGAGGGAAAAGGCGTTCTCGTCGAGCCGGTCCTTGACCTCGTCCCACAGGGCGGCCCCGCGGAGGCTGGCCTCGACGACAGCCTCGAGCTTCTTCTTGTCCCTCATCCCGTTGATCCGGAGGCCGTAGGCGGTGTTGTCGAAGATCGATTTCGGGAAGGGATTGGGCTTCTGGAAGACCATGCCGACCCGACGCCGGAGCTCGACGACATCGACGTCCGGCGAACGGATGTCCTGGCCGTCGAGAAGGATGGACCCCTCGACCCTGGCCCCCGCGATGACGTCATTCATGCGGTTGAGGGTCCGGATGAAGGTCGATTTACCGCACCCGGAGGGGCCGATGATGGCTGTGACCTGGTTCTCGTAACAGGCGATACTGACCTTATCGAGGGCTTTCTTGCTTCCGTAGTAGAAATCGAGGTCTTTGGCTTCCATCCGGATCTTCAAGGCGTCGGCGGTCATCGGTGTTTCCTTCTCAATCGATAGCGGATGATGACGGCGGTCATGTTCATGCCCAGGACCAGGCCGATGAGGACCAGGGCCGTCCCATAGGCCAGGGGCCGGACCTGGACGATGGCGTGGTGCTGTGTGGACATGATGTAAAGATGATACGGCAGGGCAATGAACTGGTCCCCGAGGGACTTCGGGAGCATGGGCAGGAAGAAGGCCGCCCCCGTGAACAGGATGGGCGCCGTCTCGCCCGCGGCCCGGGCCAGCCCCAGGACCGTCCCCGTCAGCATGCCGGGGATGGCATAGGGGAGGACATTGGTCCGGATGGACTGCCACTTGGTGGCCCCCAGGGCTAGGGCCCCCTCGCGGTAGGAATTGGGGATGGTCTTCAAGGCTTCTTCGCTGGCCGTGATGGTCCAGGGCAAGGTCATCAATCCCAAGGTCAGACCGGCCGAGAGGATCGATGTTCCGAAGCGCAGGATGTTGACGAACAGGATGACCCCGAAAAGCCCGTAGACGATGGACGGGACGCCGGACAGGTTCCGGATCGACAGGCGGATGAGGCGCGTCAGGCGGGTCTGCTTGGCGTACTCGTTGAGATAGATGGCCGCGCACATGCCCAAGGGAATGGCCAGGACGGCCGTGATCATGGTCACGAAGAAGGTCCCGACGATGGCCGGGAAGATGCCGCCCTCCGTCATCCCCCGCCGGGGGGGCTGGCTCAGGAACTCCCAATTGACGGCCCCTCCCCCCTTGCTTCCGATGTCGTAGAGGAAAAGGAGCAGGACGGCCAGGACCAGGAACAGGCAGACGCGGAGCAGGAAGAAGCCGATGAACTGGATGACCTTCTTCTTGGTCGAACCCTTCATAGCTCCCGCTCCTGGTACTTGTTGAGGATGACGTCGGCGACGAGGTTGACGATGAAGGTGATGACGAACAGGACGAGGCCGATGGCGAACAGGGCGTAGTAATGCGTCGTGTAATAGGGCACTTCGCCGAGCTCGATGGCGATATTGGCGGTCATCGTCCGGACCGATTGAAGGAGCGCCTGGGGAAGCTTGGGGAAGGTCCGGGCGTTGCCGGTGGCCATCAGAACGGTCATCGTCTCGCCGATGGCCCGTCCCATGCCCAGCATGCAGGCGGCGATGATCCCCGACAGGGCGGCCGGCAGCTTGACCCGGAAGAGCGTCTGCCAGCGCGACGCGCCCAGGGCCAACGAGGCCTCGCCGTAGGCCGGGGGAACGGCGGTCAGGGAATCCTCGGAGATGCTGATGATGGTCGGCAGGGCCATGATGGCCAGCAAAATGCTCCCATTGATGGCCGTCA
>JAWOHF010000174.1:0-9830 GCA_046496285.1 Candidatus Aminicenantota bacterium | reverse complement strand
CGCGATCTTGAGCTGCATGTAATGACCCGGGGTGATCTCGTGGGGAATGATCACGGTGTTGAAGTGGTTGTTGAAGGACCGGTAGAAACCCTCTTTGACGTCCTCGGGGGCGTCGTCGGGCACGGTGGGGAGATAGAACAGGGTGGCGGCGCCGGGATCGAAGGGTCCGGCGGAATAGACCCCCCCGACGGCCGCCCCGGCGAAGTGGGCCGGAGAAAGGGCCGTCCACAGGCTCCGGGGCTCGGGAAGCGTGGCGATGCCCTGGTCCCGGATGAAGGTCTCCGAACGCTCGGTCAGGTCCTCGAAAACGCGCAGGAAACCCGCCTGATCGGATTCGCGGTTCTCTTCCATATCGCCGATCGCGAAAGCCACAAGCTCGTCGAAGGAGGCGGGCGGGGTCCTCCCGGGATAGCGCTCCTCATGATAGAGCCCGGCCTCGGCCGCCATGAGGCGGCGGACCTCGGCGATCTCGAGCGCGGCGATGTCCTCGAGCTCTTCGGGCGAGATGTCCAGCCCGGTGTAGGTCTTCAGCCGGGGGGCGTAGGCCGCGAGTCCCAAGGCATCGGGACGAGAGGCCGCGGGGAGAACGCTGTCCCGGACATGGGCGGCCAACGACCGAACGGCCGAAGCCGCTTCACGGCGGATGGCGTCGAGACCTGCCGGCGGTTCCCCCGGCCAATCCGCGACGATCGCGGGAAGCCTCTCCTCGAGGAAGCGGGCCGCGCTTTCCATTCCGCGGACGCTCCGCTCCGTGCTTTGCGGCCTTCCGTCGCGGACAAGAGCCAGCCCCTCCTCGCAGAGGCGGCGGATCCCGGTCAGGCGGCCGGCGACGGCCCGCCAACGATCGGCGGGATCGAGGTCCTCGCGGGCCAGGAGGTGGGTCAGCGCCTGGGAGATCGTCCCCGCGTAGAACGCCGGCGAGTTCGCGTGGATCCGGTCCTCCCGCCAGGCGTCGAGCTGGGACTGAGCTTGCCTTTCCATGAGCTTGGCGTCGGCCCGGTCGTCGAGGGACAGGTCCCCGGGAAGCCGCCGGAGACGCTCGAGCGTCTTGGCGTTGAAGGCCACCCAGGCTTCGACCGTTCCGGGGGAAACGCTTTCGAAACGGAAGGCCGCTTCCTTGGCCCCGGCGGCGAAAGCGTCGCTGGGCTGGAATTCCTTCCAGGCGGTGACGTATTCGTCGACCATCCCCTGGACCGCCGCTCGGGGCGGGCCGCAGGACGCCATGATGGCCAGGCTCAGAACGCAGATCGCCGGGAATCTCATCTCTGTCTCCTTCTTAAGCGCCAACGAACGCACTTCCCGATTATAAGGAAAAAAAACCTGGCGTCCAGCGCGGAGATGGCGGCGGCGCGCGGCGGCCGACTTTGACTTCGGCGGGGGGAGAGGTTATCCTGCTCGAGCCGGGTCTCGGTTCTTTCGGCCCGCAGGAGGTTGTCGCGTGAAAATGAAGGCCGTGCGCTTGACGGAGGTCGGCAGGCCTCTGCGGATGGAAGAATTGGATGTCCCGGCCGTCGGTGACGATGACGTCCTTATTGCCGTCCGGGCGGCCGGGATATGCCACTCGGATGCCCACTACCGGTCGGGAACGGCGCCCGCCGTCCTGCCTGTGACCCCGGGGCATGAAGTGGCCGGGGTCGTGGAGGCGGCCGGGTCCCGCGTGACGGGTGTCCGGACCGGAGACCGGGTCGGCGTCCACTACATGGTGACCTGCGGTGTCTGCCGCTATTGCGTCATGGGCCGTGAGCAATTCTGCGTCGCGGGCCGGATGATCGGCAAGCATATCGACGGGGGTTACGCGGAATATCTGGTCGTTCCCGCCAAAAGCGTCGTCCCCTTGCCGGGGGAGATCCCTTTCGACCAGGGCGCCATCATGATGTGCTCCTCGATCACGTCCTTCCACGCTCTGCGCAAGTCGCGCCTTCGGGCCGGAGAGCGGGCGGCGGTTTTCGGGATCGGGGGATTGGGCCTTTCGGCCGTTCAGCTGGCCCGGGCGTTCGGGGCTCTCGAGGTCTACGCCGTCGATATCCGCGCGCCGAAACTCGAGCTGGCCGCAAAGTACGGCGCCATTCCGATCGACGCGTCCGCCGGCGACCCCGTCGCCGAGATCCGGAGACTCACGGGCGGGCACGGCGTCGACGTGGCCGTCGAGCTCATCGGCCTTCCCCATGTCAGCCGTCAGGCGGTGCAGTCGGCCGCCGTCTTCGGCCGCGTGGTCCTGGTGGGGCTCAGCGACCGCCTCCTGGAGATCGATCCCTACCGCGAGGTCCTCGGCAAGGAGGCCGAGATCATCGGGGCCTCGGATCACCTGATGTCGGAATTTCCCCTGTTGATGGAATATGCCCGTCGCGGATTTCTCGACCTTTCGGACGCGGTCACCGAAAGGATCCCTCTGGACGCCGTCGCCGTCAACAGCGCCCTGGACGGGCTTGATCGCTATGGGGACCGGGTCCGCACCGTGATCGTCCCGGGCCATCGATGACCGGCCGCCCTGTCATCCTCCGACCTTGAACATGTCGCTCTGAAGGCCCTCGAGGTGCTTATCCGTTATCCTGGGGTTGAAGCTGCCAGGCGCCGCCTACTTTTTTGAAGCGGGTCGTCTTCGTTTTGACAAACTCTCGGCCATCCCACGCGTATCGATCGAAAAATATATCGGGCGGGTCGATGATGATCCTGTCATAAGAATTATTCTCGCCTCTTGTCCGTTTGGAGATCGCCGTGCCCGCCTGCGCGACGATGATCGATCGCTTGACCGTGATGTCGTGGCTTTGGAGATCTCCCATGTAACCTCGGTGATAATGTCCGGCCAGCAGCAGATCGAGGCCGCAGGGCTCAAGCGCTTCCGCCGCCAGGCCTCCCCGTCCCACCGAGGCTGCGTAAGGATTATCCAGGGGAGGCAGGAAGGGGTGATGGGTGACAAGCACTTTGAAGAGATGGCTGCCGGCCGAGCACAATCGGTCGGCCAGCATTTTGATTTGAGCCGCCGAGATTCTGCCGTTCTTAAAAGTTGCCGCCCGCGCCGTATTGGCTCCGAGGACGATCAGCTCGTCATCTTCAAAGACGGGGTTCAGGTCGGCTGTGATGTAGTGCCTGTACCGGTGCAGCGGCGTCAAGGTGCGCCGAATGACGTCGTAAAGGGGAATGTCGTGGTTTCCCGGCACTACCAGACAGGGCGCCGTGATCTTCCGGATGAATGCGCCTGCGGCTTC
Organism: Candidatus Aminicenantota bacterium; assembly: GCA_046496285.1. Lineage (GTDB taxonomy): Bacteria > Acidobacteriota > Aminicenantia > Aminicenantales > Saccharicenantaceae > RBG-16-66-30. The sequence goes on along the minus strand of JAWOHF010000174.1, from coordinate 6,624 downwards.
GAATTGGCTCTTCCGAGCCCGTTGGGTCAGATCGCCGCTGATGACGACCACGCTCGGATCGATCCCGTTAAGGTCCTCCAACAGTCGATCTGCGATCCGTTCGTCTTCCATCCCAAAATGGAGGTCCGAAATGTGAGCGATCATCCTCATGGCATTGCAGTCTCCGGCGCAAAGACGCGCAAGGCCTTGGGCCGGATCCGGTAATTGAGAGGGGTCTGGAGCGTCATGAGCTGGCCGTCTGCGCTCACCGTGATGTGCCTGCGGCGCGTTTGGACTTGAACCTCTCGGCTTTCGCCCTCACGGGAAGGGCCTTTGCCCGAAAGGGAATTGAGGATGACCAGGATCTTCATCTCATCCTCCGACCTTGAACATGTCGCTCTGAAGGCCCTCGAGCTCGCCGCGGTCCCAGGTCTTTTTGATCTCCAGGGCCGTCCGCAGCAGGGCTTCGATCTCCGCGGGCCCGGCCTTCTCCTCCCGCAGGGCCCGCCGGATGTCCAGCCCGCCCTTGTCGAACAGGCAGAGCTTGAGGCGCCCGTCCGGGCCGAGCCTCAGGCGCCCGCAGCCCGCGCAGAAGGGCTCCGAGACAGGGGTGATGAAACCCACCCTAGCCCCGGACCTCGTCCGGAAGACCTCGGCGACGCCATCCGTTCCCGAGACGGGCTCGAGCGGTCCGAACTCCTCCTCGACGCGTGCCCGGACCTCCCCGCCCTTGACGAACAGCGCCGGTCGCCAGGCGCCCAGTTCCTTGCACTCCGGACTGAGGCCCGATGTCGGCATGAGCTCGATGAACCGGACCTCGATCCCCTCCCGTTCCCCGAACCTGACGAAATCCGGGGGCTCGTCGTCGTTGACGCCGCGGATGACCACGGTGTTGACCTTGAGAGAAACGAGCCCGGCCTCCCGGGCCGCGTCGAGGCCCTCGAAGATGCGCTCGAACCCCGTCCGCCGGGTGATGGTCTCGAAGCGCTCCTTCCTGAGAGTATCCAGGCTGACGGTCACCCGCCCGAGGCCGGCGGCTTTGAGCGCCGATGCGTGCCGGGCCAGGTTGAGCCCGTTGGTCGTCAGGGCCAGGTCTTCCGGTCCGAGGCGGGCCAGCTTCCCGACGAGCGACTCGAGGCCCCTGCGGACCAGGGGCTCGCCCCCGGTGATGCGGAAGCGGCGGATACCGGCGGCCAGGGCCGCCCGGGCCACGGTCTCGATCTCCTCGTAGGTCAGGAGGTCGGCGGGCGCGACGAGCGGGACCCCCGACTCCGGCATGCAGTAGATGCACCGCAGGTCGCAGCGGTCGGTGACCGAGATGCGCAGGACCTTAGAGCTTTTCAATCCTATCCCCGACCCTGAGCGTCCCGCCCGCGAGGACCTCGCAGAAGATCCCCAGGGTGGGCATGATGCAGTCGCCCGTGAGATGATAGACGGCGCAGTGGGTGTGGCACTCCTTGCCGATCTGCGTGACCCGCAGCCGGACCCCCTGCCCCGCGGCCAGCTCGTCGCCGACCTGGACGGATAGGAGGTCGAGGCCCCGCGTGGTGATATTCTCGGCGAAGGCCCCGGGCTCGATGAGGCCCTTGGCCCGCTCGCCCAGCCTGGCCCGCTGGTCGTCGATACTCTCGATCATCAGCAGGGAGACCTGGCGGTGGGCGAAGCCCCTGTGGGCGTCTTCGAGGAGTCCCTCGCCGTCGACCAGCTCGACTTCGGCGACCGGGGTCTTGATCTGGCCCTTCTTCAGGCTGACATTGAGGGAGGCGATCGTGCCGGACCTCCCGGCGGCCGGCCCGGTCATGCCCTTCTCCGGAAGACCCCGCTCTTGCCTCCGCACTTGAAGTCGAGCCGGAGCCGGGTGATCTCGGCCCCGCGCTCCACGCCCTTGACCATGTCGTAGACGGTCAGGGCGGCCAGGGCGGCGCCCGTCAGGGCCTCCATCTCCGCGCCCGTCTTGGCCTCGACTGCGACCCGGCAGACGACCTTGACCCCGGTCTTCAGGACCTCCAGGCGAACGTCGACGCTCTCGATCGGCAGAGGATGGGTCAGGGGGATGAGCTCGAAAGCCCTTTTGGCGGCCTGGATGCCGGCCAGCCGGGCCGTCCCCAGGACGTCGCCCTTGGCGACCCTGTTGGCCCGCACCAGCCGCACGGTCTTCGGGCCGAGCCTGACGAAGCAGGAGGCCTCGGCTTCGCGTCGCGTCACGGGCTTGGCGCCGATGTCCACCATTCTCGCCTTGCCTTTGCGGTCCGTATGGGTGAGCTTGGGCATGGTCACTCGATGAAAAAAATGTCGACCTCACGGCCTTTCTCGAGGCGCTCCGCGTCGGCCGGGGCTTCGATGAGGACCCGGCTGCGGACCATCGATCTCAGGACGCCGCTTTTCTGGTTCGCGTAGGGCGCGACCCGGAGGACGGGCCCGGCGTCCTCGATGATCCCCCGGAGAAAATGCCGCCGGCCGGGTTTCAGAGCGATGTCTTCGGTGAGCACCGCCCGCGCGCGCCGCGGCCCGGGGTCTTTTCTTCCCAGAAGCCGGTCGATGGCCGGGCGGACAAAGAGCAAGAACGTCACCATGGCGCTCGTGGGGTTGCCGGGGAGCCCGAAGACGAGCTGTCTTCCCCGGACGCCGAAGAAGACGGGCTTGCCGGGTTTGATGCGAACCTTCCAGAAAACGGGCCGGACGCCGACCGATTCGAGCTGGCTTTTGACCAGGTCGTGATCGCCCACCGAGACCCCGCCCGACAGGACGAGGATGTCGACGTCCCCGGCCCCGCGGATCTTCCGGACGAGGGACGATCTCCGGTCGCGGGCGATCCCCAGATATTCCGCCTCGGCCCCGGCGCCGAGGGCCAGGGCCAGCAGCGAATAGCCGTTGGAGTTGCGGATCTGGCCGCGCGCTTTTCGCTCTCCCGGCTCGACGATCTCGTCGCCCGTGGCGATGACGGCCAGGCGCGGCCGCCGCGCCACGCGGACCGTGGCCCGGTTGAGGGCCGCCAGCATGCCCAGCTCGGCGGGACCGATATCGGTGCCCCTCTCGAGCCCGGTCTCGCCCTTCTTGAGGTCCTCGCCGGCCAGACCGATGTTCTCGCCGGGCCGGACGGAGCGGAGGATGCGGACGGCGGTGCCGGCCTTTTCGGTCCGCTCGACCATGACCACGGCATCGGCCCCCTTCGAAAGAGGCGCGCCGGTCATGATGCGGACGGCTTGTCCGGGGCCGACGGCCTTGCGGCCGACGCGGCCGGCCGGCAGGTCCTCGACGACCTCGAGCTCGACGGAGGAGGCCCCTTCAGGAGCGTGCGTATCGGCGGCCCGGACGGCGTAGCCGTCCATGGTGGCTTTGGCGAACGGCGGAACGTCCTCGCGGGCCTTGACGTCCTCGGCCAGCGGCCGCCCCAGGGCTTCGAGAAGAGGTACGGACTCGGCCCCCAGGAACCTGGCGGCGGTCAGGACGCGGGCCCGGGCTTCCGGATATTCAAGCATGAGAGTTTCCTTAGGGACGGGTTCCGGCGATGTCCACCGATCCGGGCTCGAATTTTAACAGAACGGGACGGGAAAGGGAAATGCCGGAGCCGTCGAGCTCGCCGACGGGCAGGGTGACCCGGAAAGTCAGGTCGCCGCTGACCCTGACCAGGGCCAGGCCCGCCTCGGTCGTCTCCATGCGGGTGACCCGGCCGGCGAAGACGTTGGGGCCGTTCCCGGCTTCCGCGGCCCTGTCGGCGGGGAGCACCCGGATATCGGCCGGATTGATGACGCAGGTCACGCGGCCCTGGATCTTCCCGGGGAAGACGATTTGCAGGCCCGGCCGGGGCTCGATCCAGCTTTGCCGGCCGTCGGTGCCGGCCCGCCCGCTGAAGCAGTTCTCGTGGCCGAACTCGACCCGCCGGCCGTCCGAGAGATAGAGGATGTCGTCGGCCAGTCGCGAGGCCTGAGAGAAGTTGTGGGTCGAGAAGACGACCGTCATCCCGGTGTTGCGGCTGACCTCCCGGAGGACGGCTTCCATGCGCAGGCCGAGGCCGGCGTCGATGTTGGCCGTCGGCTCGTCGAGCAGAAGGACCGCCGGCCGCAGGGCCAGGGCCCGGGCCAGGGCCACGCGTTGGGCCTGTCCCGCGCTCAGACCGGACACGGACCTCTTCTCCCAGCCCGGGAGCTCGACGAGGTCCAGGGCTTCGGCGATGCGCGCGGGCCGTTGGTCTTCGGGAATGTCCCGGACTTCGAGCCCGAAGGCCAGGTTGTCGGAGATCGCCCCTTTGAAGAGGTAGGGATGGTGGGTCACCAGGACCGCCTGCCGGCGGGCCTGCAGGACACGGGTCTCGTCCTGCCAGGGGTCTCGGCCGAGGAAGATGAGCCTGCCGCCCGTGGGCCGGTTGAGAAAGGCCAGGAGGGCGAGGAGGGTCGTCTTGCCCGCGCCGTTCGGGCCGACCAGGGCCAGGATCTCCCCTTGGTCCAGCCGCAGGGCGTCGAGTTCGAGCGAGAACGGGGAAGGACCGTGCGGATAGGCGAACCGCACATCCTGAAGCGAATAGACGGCGTCCGTCATCTCAGTCCCCGCTCCGGAAGCCGACGATGACCGCGAAGTTGATGCCCAGGGTCAGGGCCAGGAGGATGGCCCCGAGGACGACCCCCGTCGTGAACTCGCCTTTGGCCGTCTCCAGGGCTATGGTGGTCGTGATGTTGCGGGTCTCCCCGCGGATGTTGCCGCCCAGCATCATGGCGATGCCGACCTCGGACACGGCCCGGGCAAAGCCGGCCAGCACGGCGACGAGGAGCGGGAACTTGGCCTCGCGGAGGACGACCAGGCCCGCCTGGCGGCGGCTGGCGCCGAGGGTCAGGGCCGTCGTCCGGGCCCGCCGGTCGACCTGGCGGAGAGCGGTGTAGGAGAAACCGACGATAAGCGGCAGGATGAGGAAGATCTGGCCGACGGTCATGGCCGTTTGGGTGTAGAGGATGCCGAGGCCGCCGAAGGGGCCGGTCCGGCTGAGGAGGGCGTAGAAGAGAAGGCCGATGACGACGGTCGGGGCGGCCATCCAGGTCTGGTTGACGAGAAGCACGAGGCGCTTGCCGCGGAAATCCCGAGCGGCCAGGAAGAGGGCCGCGGGCACGGCCAGCACGCTGGCGATGAGCGCGGCCAGGCCGCTCGTCTTGAGGGACACCCAGATCGCGTAGAGGACCTCTTGGGCGATCATTTGTCGAGGTCCACTCCCGGTACGGCGGCCATCGGCTCGAACAGCCGCCGGCCGGCGCTGCCCGTGAAACCGCCGATGAGCTTCTGGCCGCGCGGGGAGGTCAGGAAGGCGATGAGGGCCATGGCCTCGCCGTAGCGCGCCGCGGGGACGCGGGCCGGGTCGACGGCCATCACGGAGTAGATGTTCTCGAGTTCGGGAGCGCTCTCGAAGACGGGGACGAGGCCGGAGAGGTTCCGGAGCGCAAAGAAGGTCGCGGTGTCCGTCAGGGTGTAGCCCCGCCGCTCGGAGGCCACGCGGAGGGTCTCGGCCATCCCTTGGCCTGTCTCGAGGTAATTCGCGGCGGGCGGGCCGCCGGCCAGGGCCCAGAGGTCGAGCTCCCGGGCATGGGTCCCCGAGCGGTCGCCGCGGCTGACGAACGGGGCGCCGCCCGACTTGATGCGGCCGAAGGCCTCGGCGGCCGTGCCCGAGCCGGAGACTCCGGCGGGATCGGCGGGTGGACCGACGACCATGAAGAAGTTGCGGGCGAAGACGCGGCGGTTGACGCCGTAGCCTTCGCGCAGGAATTCGTCCTCGAGCTTTCTGGCATGGGCGATGACGGCGTCGGCGTTGCCGTCCCGGGCCTGTTTGAGGGCCGCCCCGGTGCCGACGGCGATCCATCTCAGGGTGATGCCGGTCTCCTTCTTGAACTCGTCGGCCAGCACGTCGAGGAGACCGGTGGCGTCCATGCTGGTCGTCGTGGCCAGCATGAGGGAGCGCTCGGTCGGGAAGGCCATGGCCAGGCTGAAGACCAAGCCGATAAGGAGGGATGATAAGCGCCGCACGAGGTCTCCTTTTCGATCACGGAAGGAGGAGCCGTTTCCCGCTCCTCCCTGTCGGTCGAAGGGCCTGGCCGGCCCGGCTGTAGCGCCTTCGACTCGGAGCATCGGATAGATACCACATCGCACCCGAAGAGTAAAGGCCCTCCGCTGCGTCTCACCCTATTCGGGACGATTCCTCTCGCGGAGCACCCCCGTCCGTGCTCACCGCTCCAAAGCGCTCTCAGGCATCAGCGGCTGCGCGCGGGCAGGGGGGGCCCCCGCTCCGCTGCGTCATCGTCCCTCACCGAGCGGGAACAGGTGGGAACATGGAAGAACGGGTGGGGACATGTACCTCCGGTACGTGTCCCCCAAGCTAGAAAGCGTAGAACGCGTCGAGGACGGCCTGCCAGCGCTCCTCGGTCTTGGCGGCGATGAGCGCGTTGCGGAGGTCTGTCCGCCGGGGGTGGAGCTTCGCGTACTGCAGCCCGTAGTGGGCGATCTTCTTGAATCCCCGCCCCGGGCCGTAGAACTCGCAGAGGAGGCGATAGTGCCGCAGGATCATCTCGCGCTGTTCGTCGAGGGGCGGGAGGTAAGGCTCGCGGCCGGCGGCGATGTCGCGGGTCTGCCGGAAGAACCAGGGGTTGCCGATGGCCCCGCGGGCGGCCA
>JAWOHF010000122.1:0-16620 GCA_046496285.1 Candidatus Aminicenantota bacterium | reverse complement strand
AGATCGTTCATTGGCTGGAGAAGGCCGCAGGCGTCGCCGAGAACGACCGCCAGCGGCAGGTCATCGAGGCCCTCGTCGAGTACTACCGGACGGGCGACCTCCGCAAGTTCGACGCCTACAACATCCTGTGGGTCGGCGACCTCGACTCCCACATCGACTTCATCAACGGCTTCATCGAGGTCTACAGCGACCCGTTGGGCATGAAGGGCAGCTGGGAGGCCCTGGTCAACTTCAAGGACCTGGCGGCCACCAAGAGGGCCGACACCATTTCCGCCAACGCCCAGTGGTTCGAGGACCGCTCCCCGGTCGACCCCCGGTTCAAGAAGAAGGAGGTCAAGGGGGTCTCGGCCAAGGTCATCACCGCGGCCATCCTCGGCGGGGACTGCTACCCCTCGACGCCCATCGGCATCAACCTGCCCAACGCCAACTGGATCCGCAAGAACCACGGCTCCAAGTCGGTGACCATCGAGAACATCACCTACGCCTACGACCAGGCCTCGCTGGACTCCGGGTTCGGCAAGGAGTTCACCTGGTCCGATGAGACCCTCGAGCGGGCCAAGAGATACGGGGCCTTGGCCGGCAACATCCACACCGACCTCCACGAGGTCCTGGGCCACGGCTCGGGGCAGCTCCTGCCCGGCGTCGGCTCCGAGGCCCTGCGGAACTACCACTCGCCGGTCGAGGAGTCGCGGGCCGACCTGTTCGCCCTCTACTACATCATGGACGAGAAGATGGTCGAGCTCGGTCTTCTGCCGAGCCTGGACGCGGCCAAGGCGGCCTACGACGGGCAGATCCGCAACGGGTTGATGACCCAGCTGACGCGCATCCAGCCCGGCAAGACCATCGAGCAGGCCCACATGCGCGGCCGGGCGATGGTCGCCCACTGGGTGTTCGAGAAAGGCAAGTCCGAGAACGTCATCTCCCGCGAGACCAGGGACGGCAAGACGTTTTTCGTCATCAACGACTACGTCCAGCTGCGGCGCCTCTTCGGCGAGCTCCTGGCCGAGGTCCAGCGGATCACGAGCGAGGGCGACTACGCGGCCGCCCGGGACCTCATCGAGACCTACGGCGTCCAGGTCGAATCGGAGCTCCACCGGGAGGTCCTCGAGCGCTACGCCAAGCTCGACCTGGCCCCCTACAGCGGCTTCGTCAATCCCGTCTACACGCCGGTCTTCGAGAACGGCCGGATGGTCGACGTCAAGATCTCTTTCGACGAAGGCTACGTCGAGCAGATGCTGCGCTACGGAAAGGACTATTCCTTACGCTAGAGAGGAGGCCTCCGATGGTTTTGAACTCTGGGAGAAAGCTGGCCGGAGCCCTGGCTTTGACCGGGCTCTGCCTATTGTGGCCGGCGCCGGCCGCGAGCGCGGATTTCACGATCGGCGGGTCCTGCGTCCGGTCCGGCGAGGTCTTTTCGGGATACCTGACCGTGCCTGAAAAGGACGGCGCCGGGACGACCATCCCCTTCACGGTCATCCACGGGACGAAAAAGGGCCCGGTCCTGGCCCTGGTCGCCGGCGTCCACGCCTACGAGTATCCGCCCATCCTGGCCCTCTACCGGCTCAAGGACCGGATCGACCCCAAGTCCCTGAAGGGCACGGTCCTCATGGTCCACATCGCCAACCTGCCGAGCTTCCAGCGACGGACGATCTACTACAATCCCCACGACTGGAAGAACCTCAACCGGGTCTTCCCCGGGGACCCCGAAGGCACGATGAGCCAGAGGATCGCCTTCGTGCTCAACGAGGAGGTCGTCAAACGATGCGACGTCCTCGTCGACCTCCACTGCGGGGACGGCAACGAGGCCCTCATCCCGTACACCTACTGGATGACGACCGGCCGCAAGGCGTTCGACGAAAAGACGCGCGAGCTGGCCTTGGCCTTCGGCATTCCCCACATCATCATCGACGACACCCGAAGCCAGGACCTCAAGGAGTCGAAATACCTGGGCAACACGGCCATCCTTCAGGGCAAACCGGCCATCACCACGGAGTCCGGCTACCTCGGCCGGACCGACGAGGAGTCCATCGTCCGCAACGTCGACGGCCTCCTGAGCGTCATGCGGCACCAGGGGATGATCGCCGGCGAACCCGCGCCCGCCGCCGACCCGACCTGGATCGACAAGTACGAGGTCGTCTATTCGAAGCACGACGGACTGTTCCGGCCCCGGATCGAGATGGGCTATTATGTGCGGGCCGGCCAGGTCGTCGGCACGATCTCCGACTACCTCGGCCGATGGGTCGAGGATGTCAAGGCCCCCTTCACCGGCATCCTCCTCTACGTCATCGGGACGCCGCCCTGCAACGCGGGGGAGCCGCTGTTCGAGGTCGGCCGGGTCAAGGAGGGCGGCGCCCGGGCCTCCCGATGAGCTTCCGGGGCGCCATCTTCGACCTCGACGGCACGGTCGTCGAGAACGCCTACGACTGGCCCCGGATCAAGGAGGAGCTCGAGGTCGAGGGCCTGTCCATCCTCGATTACCTCGGCCGGCTCGAGGAGCCCGAGCGTTCCAGGAAGTGGGCCGTGCTCGAGCGTCACGAGACCGAGCAGACGGCGGGCTCGGCGCTCCGCGAGGGCGTCAGGGAGATCCTTTCGTTGCTTGGTTCGAGGGGTGTCGCCTCGGCCCTGGTGACCAACAATTCGCACAAGAACACGGATTATCTGCTCCGCAAGTTCGGTCTGTGCTTCGACTGTGTCATCACCCGGGAGAGCGGCCTGTGGAAGCCGTCGGGGGCCCCTTTGCGGGAAGCCATGGACAGGATGGGCCTCCGTCCCGAAGAGTGTTTCGCGGTCGGCGACACCCGCTTCGACATCCTGGCGGCGATCGACGCGGGGATAGGCGCCGTCTTCATCCTGTCGAAAGAACCGGAGGCGTTCGCCGGCTTCCCGGTCGAGGTCCTGCCCGACATGGGCGCCCTGGAGGAGCGGCTGGAGGGCTTGCTGATGGCGGAGGACGAATGAGGAAGATCGTCGCCTCGGCCCTCGGGCTGGCTCTCGCCGGGGCCGCGGCCTGCTCGGCCGGCCGGCTGGGCCCCTCCGGCGTGACCCCGTGCGCCCGGGCCTTCGTCTTCGTCGACCGCGGCCGGCCGGCGGCCGCGATCGAGATCCCCGAAGGCGACAACGGGATCGAGAGGCGGGCGGCGGAGATCCTGCAGTCCTCGATCCGCAAGATGAGCGGGGTGACCCTTCCCGTCCGGGCCGTCGACGCTCCAGGCTTGGGTCACGTCGCCGCCATCGGGTTCGACGGCCAGCACCTGCCGCCGACCCTGACGTCCGTGCGCTCTGCCATCCGCTCCGACGGCTTCCTTCTCGGCACGACCGCGGGCAATCTCTACATCGTCAGCGGCGGCGGCAAGGGCGCGATCTACGGCGTCGTCCACCTCCTGGAGAAATACTACGGGTGCCGGAAGTTCAGCCCGACCGCCGAGGTCTTCCCTCACCGGGACGACATCGCCCTCGGCTGCATCCTCGAGCGCGAGAACCCGGCCAACGAGGTCCGCATCGTCAACGGGGACTTCGCCCGCGACCCCGATTACCGGGACTGGATGCGGCTCTACGTCCCGGACGAAATTTACGGCGCCGGGTACTATGTCCACACTTTCCGGAAGCTTGTCCCCTGGGAGGAGCATTTTGCCTCCCACCCCGAGTATTTCGCCTGGATGAACGGGAAGCGCATCATCGACCAGCCCTGCCTCTCGCGGCCCGAGGTCTTCGACCTGGCGGTCGGCAAGCTCCGCGAAGAGATGGCCGCCCAACCCGATAAGCACGTCTGGTCGGTCAGCCAGAACGACAACTTCTCGTACTGCCAATGTCCCGAATGCGCAGCGGTGATCGAGGAGGAGGGCTCGCCGTCGGGGCCCCTCATCCGCTTCGTCAACCGGGTCGCGGCCCAGTTTCCGGACAAGGTCATCTCGACCCTGGCCTATCAATACACGCGTCCGGCCCCGCGCCGGACCCGCCCCGCGCCGAACGTCGAGGTCATGCTGTGCACGATCGAGCTCGACCGCAGCCGGCCCATCGCCGACCATCCGGCGGGCCGGGCGTTCGTCCGCGACCTCGAGGACTGGACCCGGATCTGCGGCCGCGTCTATCTCTGGGACTACACGGTCAATTTCTCGCACTTCGTCTCGCCTTTCCCGAACCTCCACGTCCTCGAGCCCAACATCCGCCTGTTCATGGACCACGGCGTCCGCCGTCATTTCCAGCAGACCAACGCCGGGCCCGGTCACGAGATGAGCGAACTGAAAGCCTATGTTCTGTCCCGGCTCCTCTGGAATGCGAACGGCGACGTCAAGGCCGTCATGAACGATTTCATCGACGGCTATTACGGGAAGGCCGGGCCCTCGATCAAACGCTACCTCGACGCCCTGCAGAAAGCCCTGGCGCGCACCGGCGCCGGCCTCGACATCTACGAACCGCCGACGGTCCATGCCGACGGCTTCCTTTCGGCAGCCGATGTCGCGGCCTATAACGCGATCTTCGACAAGGCCGAGGCCGCCGCGGCCGGCGACCCGGCGGCGCTGCTGCGGGTCAGGACCGCGCGCCTGCCGTTGATGTATGCCATGCTCGAGATCGGCAAGAACGACCTGTTCGGGCCGCGGGGCTTCTTCATCGAAAGGTCCGGGCGGCATCACCCGAGGCCCGAGATGGTCCGGCTCCTCGACGACTTCCTGGCCAGGTGCCAAGCCTCCGGCGTGCGCGACCTGAACGAAGCGGGCCTGACCGCCGAGGCTTATCACCAGGCCGCCGAGAGGTTCATCGACGTCCAGATCGAGGGCAACCTGGCCTTTCGGCGCCCGGTCGCGGCCGACCCGCCGCCGGCCTCCAAGTACGCCAAAGGGGACACGGCGGTTCTGACCGACGGGGTCCGGGGCGCCAACGACTTCAAGGCCCACTGGCTGGGCTGGGAAGGCGCGGACGCGACCCTGACGCTCGACCTCGGCGCGGTGAAAGCGCTTCGGGAGATGGCCTTGAGCACGCTCTCGGATCATAGGAGCTGGATCCTCCATCCGCGGAGCGTCGCCTGCGCCGTCTCGACCGACGGCCTGACGTTCCGGGACATCGGGACGATCGCCGTCGGGGGGGACCATCGGAGGGAGGAGTTCGTGCGCCTTTTCGAGTGGACCGTCGGCGAGTTCATCGACCCGTCGGTCCTGGCCGCCGTCCGCTACGTCCGTTTCAGGATCGAAGGGACGAAGGCCCTTCCCGACTGGCACGCCTCGGCGGGCGGGCTGTCCTGGTTCTTCGTCGACGAGATCGTGGTCCGCTGAGCGATGATGTCGAAAAATTTTATTCCCTCCGCCGGTCATGCCGTTCGGATCCTTTCTGCCGTTGCTCTCCTTCTCTTCGTCCGGCCTCTTTCGCCCCGGTCCGGGGCGGCCGGGCCCTCCGCCGAAACGCCGGTCCCCGGTGTCATCGAGAGAGGCGATTTCCGCTTCGCGGTCGACGAGAGGGGCGTTTCGGTCCTGGCCGATCCGCTTGATCCGTTCGGCGCCTCCGTCATGCCCCGGGACGCGCCCGGCGGCGGCCGCGGCGGGGGAGCCGCGGGGCCGGGAGCTGGGTCGGATCTCCGCCCCCCCGTGCTCGGACTGGTTCTAAGCTACCGGTCGGGCGACGGAGGGGATTGGACGACGTTCGAGGAACGCGGGCCGGAATGGAAGGCATCGCCGGAAGACGGTTCCGTCGCCTATGTGAGCGGCGGGCCGGGCGCCCCTGTCAAGGTCCGGGAAGAATTTCGGACAGACGGCCGGACCCTCGACTGGACGATCGAGCTCGAGACGACCGGGGCGGAGGCCGCCCGCGTCGGCGACCTCGGCATCAGCTTCCCCTCGGCCGGGCCTTACGGGGAGAATCCCTCGCGGATCTTCGAGCACGGATTCCTCCGGCACCAGTTCGTCTCCGGCTACGGGTCATTCTTTTATTTCGTGAGGGCCTCGGGCGACCCGCCCTTCCTTCTTGTCACCACGCGGCCCGGGACCAGGCTCGAGTACGCGGACGGGTCCGGCCGGGGAGCGGGGCGGTTCTTCATCCATTCGGAAAGAACGGGAGGCGCCGAGACCCGCGGCACCTGGCGTCAGCCCCACACCGGCCTCGACCTGGCCCCCGCCGGCCGGCCGGAGAGCCGGGCGTCCTACGGTTTTCGGATGCGGTGGGCCGGAAGTTGGCAGGAGTTGCGCGACATCCTCTTTGAAGAGGGGCTGTTCGACGTTCGCGTCGTGCCGGGGATGACCGTCCCCGAGGACCTCGCCGTCCGGTTCTCCCTGCGGACCCGGGCCCGCGTCGAGGCTGTCCGGGCCGAGTTCCCGGACCGGACGACGATCCGGCTCGTCGGGGAGCCCGAACCGGGCCTGAGGGTCTATGAAGCGTCCTTCCGCAAGCTCGGCGAGAACATGCTGACCGTCGTCCACGACGGCGGGCGGCGGACCTTCCTCGAATTCTTCGTCACCGAGCCGATGGAGACCCTGATCAGGAAGCGGTCCGCGTTCCTCGTCTCCAAGCAGCAAGTGCGGGATCCCTCGAAGTGGTGGGACGGGGTCTTCGGCCCCTACGACATGGAGGCCAAGGTCACCCGGACGATCGAGGACCCGGACATCTTTCTCGACCGCATGGTCTACGTCCTGACCTGCGACGATCCGGGGCTGAGCAAGGCGCCCTTCCTGGCCGCCAAGAACGTCGCCTTCCCCGAGAAGCGGGAGATCGAATCGATCGAATATTACCTGGAGCGCTTCGTCTGGGGCCGCCTCCAGCGCCGCGACGACGAGACGCCCTATCCCTACGGCGTCTACGGCACGCCGAACTGGTTCGTCAACCGGGACCCGGCCCGCCGCAAGGCCTACGCGGAGTCCCTGCGCGACAAGACCACGGCCCTGCGCGACCTCGGCAAGGAGCACGTCTGGCGGTCCTACGACTACCCGCACGTCGTCATGCTCTACTTCCACATGTACGAGATCGCCAAGAGGTACCCGGGGCTTTCGACCTACCTCGACGCGGCCGGCTACCTCGAGAGCGCTTGGGGCACGGCCCGGGCCTTTTTTACCTATCCCTACGAGATCTATCCGTCCTACTACGAGACCTATAAATGGGGGCTCTACAACGAGCTGGTCGTCCTCGACCTCGCCGCCGCCCTCGAGCGCGAGGGCTTCCCCGAGCGGGCCGCGTGGCTGCGCGCCGAGTGGGAAAAGAAGGTCAAGTACTTCGTCTACGACGACCGGTATCCCTTCCGCTCGGAGTACGCCTTCGACCGGACGGCCTTCGAGTCGACCTACGCCTTTGCCAAGTACGGGGCGACGCGCGACATGGCCCCCGACAAGAACCTTTGGTACGACATCAAGCTCGGGAAATGGCACTCGCACCCCGTCGTCCGGCGCGAGGATTCGCGGCACTTCATGGACCGCCAGCTCGCGGCGGGGCTTTCCGTGCGCGGCTGGCTCAACCCGGCCTACTACACGCTCGGCTGCGACCCCGGGGTCAGCTACATGGCGGCCATGGGCGGCTGGGGGGTGCTCGATTACGCGCTCCATTTCGCGCCGACGTCTTTCGACTGGCTCCAGCTCGGCTACGCCTCCTACCTCAGCTCCTGGTGCCTGATGAACACCGGCCGGCCCGAGACGGGATACGGCTATTGGTTTCCCGGGCCCGAGAATGACGGCGCCTCCGGCTGGCAGTTCCAGACGGCCAAGGCCGGCGGGGCCTGGATGGGCTCGAGTGTGCCCGGCGGGTTGATCGTGCCGCGGGGCCCATGGCGCTACGACGGCGAGATCGATCTTGGCTACGGGGGGGCGCTGCGCATGGCGGCGACCATCGTCACCCGCGACCCTGTCTTCGGCTGGTTCGCCTACGGGGGGACGCTCGAGGAAAGAGGGGAGGAGCTGGCCGTCGAGCCGCGGGACGGGTTGCGGCGGCGCTTCCACGCCCTCGTGCCGAATCCCGGCCTGGCTCCTGAGGACCCGCTCCTGCGCCTCAAGATCGAGTTCGAGCGGGACGGCCTAGCCGCGGGGAAGGCCGTTGTCATGGACAAGGCGCTCACGAGGATCGCTTTCGCGGTCGAGAACCGGACGAGCGACCAGCACAAGACCGGACTAAGATTGTCCCTGCCGGCCGGCTCCTCCTACGAACTGTCGCTCGAAGGAAGAGCCGTTCCCCTCGCCCCCACCGGAGATTGGGACTATCCGCTGCGGGCCGAGCTCGAGATCACCGGGCCATCGGCCAAGGTCGAGCTGGTCAAGAAATAGAGACCTCTCCCTGTATCAGGGCTTTATTGCCAAGGGGCGGGATTCGTGATAATTTTCCCCTGCTGCCGGGGTGGCGGAATTGGCAGACGCAAGGGACTTAAAATCCCTCGGGGCGCAAGCTCCATGCCGGTTCGATCCCGGCCCCCGGCATGCGAAGTCCCCCAGAGCGCCCTGAGATCCGGCCAAGCTCTCCATCAACGTTGGCGGCGCCCCGAGCAGGAACGACCCTGGGAACAGAGGGGAGGGGGCTTGGCCTTCTCAGGCGCCGAGAACCTCGAGGAACTCACGCCGCGTCCGGTCCGCCAAATCCCCAACAGTCTCCTTGGCGTATCCCGCCACGGGCACGGCCGGGCGAACGATCACCTCGACGACACCCGGTCGGATGAGGAGACTGCCCTTGCGGTTGATGGCGTAGGCGCCCCTCTGGACGACGGGCAGGATGTCGAGACCGGTCTCCAGGGCCAGGTGGAAGCCGCCCTTCTTGAAGGGGCCGAGCTTGCCGTCCGGGGATCTCGTGCCCTCGGGCAGGATGGCGATGGAATAGGCGGGCCTCTCATGGACCAAGCGGGCCGCGCGGGCCAGGCTTTCGATGGCCCGGGCCGTATCCTTGCGGGCGATGGGGATCATGCCGATTCGACGGAGCACGAGCCCGTAGAGCGGCCAGCGAAAGTGGCTCTCCTCCTCGACCCCGCGGGCCAGGCCCGGGAATCCGGCGAAGAAAACGAGCGGGTCGAAGAAATTGACGTGGTTCATCATGACCACGTATTGCCGCCCCGGGGCCGCGTTCTCTTGGCCCCGCAGGCGGACGCGGACGCCGCTACAGAGGAGGATCAGCCGGCAGCAGGCCTTGATCAGGGCGTCCAAGGCCGGGCCCCGGTGGACGAGGGCCGCGGTCAGGATCAGCAGGCAGCTCGAAGCGAAGACGGGCAGGGCGACCGACCACAGGACGAACGAACGAACGACGGCCCGCCAGCGCCTCATGCCAGGATCGTCATCTCCCCGGGCAGGACCTTGAGCCGCAGCGGCGTGTGACCGAGGAGCTCGCCGTCGGCCATGATCAGCAGGGGAGGGTCCCCGGCGACGGTCATCTCGGCCGCCGAGGTCATCTCGACCTTGGGATGCCCGACGTGGGTCCCGCCGAAGACGCCCTTGAAGATGGCCACGATCTCCCGGCGGTTGACCTCGCGGAAGACGACCAGATCGGCCTTGCCGTCCGAGACGTCGGCCGGCGGGGCGATCCTCATCTTGCCGCCCGTGAACTTTGAGTTGGATATGACCAGGGCGCTGTCGCGGATGGTCCAGCCCCGGCCGTCGGCCGTGATGTCGATGCGGTTGTTCATGCCCTTGACCAGCCGCAGGAGGACGGCCAGGCTGTAGCCGGCCGAGCCCAGGAACTTCAGGCGCTCGTTGGTCAGCTTGAGGATGTCGGCGATCAGCCCGACGCCTATGATGTTGAGAGAGAAGCGGCGCTCCGTACGGCCGTCGTCCTGGTATTCGAACTCGACCAGGTCGACCCGGCGGCGCCGGCCGGCCAGGATGCCCTCGATGGCCTCGTCGGCGGTCGTCACGCCGAAGTCGCGGAGGAACGAATTGCCGGTCCCGGCCGGGATAAGGCCCAGCTCGAAGGGACGCACGGGGCCCCCGGCTGAGCGCCAGCCGTGAATGACTTCGAACGGGGTCCCGTCGCCCCCGAGGCACAAGATGCGCTCGAAGCCCCTCTCGGCGGCTTCCCGCCCGATCCCGACGGCTTGGCCGGCGCGCTCGGATATCCGCACTTCGAGGCCGGGGAACTCCCGCAGGAGCCGGGGCTCGAGGGTCTGGAACACTTTGGCGCCCCGGCCGTGGCCGGCGGCGGGATTGACGACGAGAAGGGTCGGCAGGCGCATGTTCGGAGCCGTTTATACCACGCCTCCGCCGAAAGCACAATTGAGGCCGGCCCGGGAGTTTTTGACGAGAACCGCTTCGCGTGTTATAAAAATAGGCGAGGAGGCCGGCATGCCGCTGCTTAAAACCGTCTTTTATCAGAATACGGTCCAGACCTGGATCATCGCCTTGGGGGTGACGGTCGTCGTCTTCACGGCCCTCCGTCTTCTAAAGACTTTTTTCCATCGCCGGTTCGCCGCGTTGGCCCGAAAGACCCCGACGGAGATCGACGACCTGGCCGCCGATCTCATCCGCCGGGTCAAGCTCTATTCGCTTCTGGCTGTCTCGCTCTATGCCGGCTCCCAGTTCCTGACCCTTCCCGTGACGCTCAAGACCTTCCTGGAGAAGGCCGTCATCATCGCCCTTCTCTTCCAGGGCGTCATCTGGGGGAGCGCGGTCTTCGATTTCTGGATCGCCCGAACGCGCAAGCAGAAAGGGGAGGACGACAAGGCCAGCCTGACGACCTTCTCGGCCCTGGGCTTCATCGGCCGGATCGTGCTCTGGTCGGTGGCCCTGCTCCTCATTCTCGACAACCTGGGCATCAACGTCACGACCCTGATCGCCGGCCTCGGGGTCGGGGGCATCGCCGTGGCCTTGGCCATGCAGAACATCCTGGTCGACCTGTTCGCCTCGATGTCCATCGTCCTCGACAAGCCGTTCGTCATCGATGACTTCGTCGTCGTCGACGACCTGAAAGGAACGATCACCCACATCGGGCTGAAAACGACCCGTGTCCGCAGCCTGAGCGGCGAGGAGATCGTGTTCGGCAACAGCGACCTGCTGAAGAGCCGGGTCAGGAACTACAAGCGCATGGCCGAACGGCGGATCACGTTCAATATCGGCGTCACGTACCAGACGCCGGCCGCCAAGCTCGAGGCCATTCCCGGGATGATCCGGGAGATCGTCGAAGCCCAGGCGCGGGCCCGGTTCGAACGCTCGCATTTCAAGGAATACGGCGACTTCGCGCTCGTTTTCGAGACCGCCTATTATGTGACCGATCCGGATTATGCGGCCTACATGGACATCCAGCAGGCCATCAACATGGCCCTGTTCCGCAAGTTCGAGGCCGAGGGGATCGAGTTCGCCTATCCGACCCAGACGGTCTTCGTCAGCAAGCCCGCCGCCTGACAAATAGGTCGGAAGGTCCGACGAGAATGTCGGAAAAGAGCGCAGGCTCGGACGTCCATCTTATTGACAAACAATCAAATAAGAATTGGCACGGATTTCGCTGCTTTTCGGGAGGACGAAATATATCAATGACGCCATTCCCTAAAGGAGAAGGAAGATGAAAAAAACGCTGTTTGTCCTCGGGTTGCTGGCTCTCGGCTTCGCCGCTTGCACATCGAGCGGGGAGGTCGGCAACTTCCAGCTGCTCATGAAGGACCTGCCCATCGAAATGGATCACGTATGGGTCACGTTCGCGGAGCTGACCTTATTCTCGGAAGGCGAGCCGCCCGTGACGGTTGAAACCAAGGATGGCGAAGGCAACCCCTTGAGGGTCGACCTTCTCGAGCTGAGGGAGATCGAAGGCCAGAAGGGAAAGCTCGGCACGGTCTTCAGCGGCTCGGTCCCGACCGGGACTTACACCCAGATCAGGCTGATCCTCACGAAGGCGGCCTACGTGGCTTTCGGGGACGACACGGACGCCGAGATCGACCTGTTCGTTCCGAGCGGCGAGATCAAGATCCCGGTCGAATTCACGATCGAGGAAGGCGGCGACTTGACGACGGTCACGATCGACTTCGACGCGGAAAGCTCCATCCACGTCCATCCGACGGGCAACGGGCTTTACATCATGAGGCCCGTGGTCACGCTCGTCAGCGTCGTCACGGACTAGATCCCAAGAACATCTTCACATAGGCCAGGTTCGACTCGAGGACTTTCCGGCAGTCCTCGGTCGCCTGGCCGATGGCCAATCCTACCTCGAGCATCTGCCCGTTGCCGTCGAACTCCTCGGCCTTGAGTTTCGCGGCGCGCCAGTTGTCCCAAGAGACGACCTGGGTTTCCGCGGCGGCCTCCTGCTGTTCCTGATGGGCGGCGGCCCTCGACATCGGGACCCCCATGGTCAGGACCAAAGCCAGTCCCAAGGCGAAAACCTGTTTCATTCTGGCCTCCCCTCCGGTGGATTCGTTGACCTGATTATAGAGGATCCCGACAAATATGTTGGACGGCCCACCTGTTTGTCTTGAGCCGTCATCGGAAAATCAATATATCTTATTGATTATAAATACATTAAAAATTGGCATGCCAAATGCATATCATTGTCGCGGCTGGCAAGCCAAATCAAGATGACCAAGGAGGTCAAGATGAAAAATCTCAAAGCCGGTCTCAAGGGTCTTTTGGTCGCGGCCGTGGTCCTCGGCCTGTCCTTGTCCTCGTTCGCTCAGAACGCGGCCCAGCAGCAGCAGCTTCAGCAGCAACAGCAGCAAATGCTGAGGATCCAGAACATGGTCCAGGCCATGACCAAGGTCATGGAGCGGGCCCAGAACATGGTCAGGAACCTCGAGCAGAAGCTCCAGAACCTGCCCGAGAACGCCCTGCGGGCCCAGGAGCAGCACCGCAACCTGACCCACATGGGCGAAGCCATGGAGAAGGTCGCCGAGAACATGAAGCAGAACATGGAGATGCTCCAGGAGATGATCCAGAACCGCGAGCTCACGCAGAACAAGCAGATGACCAAGTACATGAATCAGCTCCAGAACCGGTTCGACAAGGTCTCCGGCGAGATGGAGGAGATGCTGACGATCATGGAGCGCATCTCCAACCAGATCGGCGCCGACAAGTAAGACGCCGATGCGCGCACGCCGCAAGATCCGCCTTGCGACGGGGCACGTCGCGGCCGGGGTCATCCTCATGACCCTGGCCGCGGCTCTGCCCGCGGCCGCAGGGACATTCTCCTACACCGGCTCCTTCCAGCTTGCCCAGGGCAAGTACTTCTTCGATCAGACGACGAGAGGCCTGTATTTCTTCAACGGCTTCTCCTTCACGTCCGAGGTCTTCACCCTGACCGCCACGATCCCTCTCATCTACCAGAGCACCCCGTACATCTCGTACAGCGGCGTCGGCGTCCTGCCTTCCGGCGGCACGGAGGGCGACCTGGTCAGCCGGAGGCAGCGGGGGGAGGTCGTCTATCTTCCCGTCCCGGTCCAGGTCCAGCAGTTCGGGGTCGGCGACCCCCTCCTCCACGCCGGGATCCGGCTCTGGAAAGAGGGGCCGGCCGTGCCCTCGGTGACGATCACGGGCAACGCCAAGGTCCCGCTGGCCAGCCTCGAAAGCGGGTTCGGGACCGGGCAATGGGACTACGGGGCGGGCCTGTCCGTGGCCAAGAAGCTGGGCGGCGTCTTCCTCTTCGCCGACGCCTCCTACTGGAAGCTCGGCGACCTCGCGGAGCTCGAGCTGCAGGACCCCTGGACCTATTCGCTGGCCCTGGGTTTTCCCCTTTCCGGAGGGAAAGCGGCCCTGCTCATCTCCTACCTGGGGATGACCGAGGTCATCGAGGCCACCGTGCCGCCCTCCTCGGTCGGCCTGGGCTTGTCCTTCAAGACCGGCTCCAAGAGCAGCCTGCTCATCAACGGCCTGCTGGGCCTTTCGGAATCCTCCCCGGATTTCTCGATCTCCTTCGGCTGGTCGCTGGGTTTCTAGGGAGAAGGGGGCGAGACCGGGACTGGAGATGTCGGTCATGACCACGGAACAGGAAAGGATCCTTATCGATCGTCTCATCCGCTGGGTCGGCGCGGAGAAGGACACCGCCCGGATCCTCCAGGACGGACCGCGCCTCGACGCCGACAGGCGTCTGTACTGGAAGATCCGATACGAAACGCTCGTCGATGTCTACTACCGGCTGACCGAGAGGGTGGACATCTGAGCGCCGCGGCCGCTCAGAATTGGGCGCTCAGGCCGAGATTGATGACGCCCTTGTAGCCGGCGCCGAGCTCCCCGAAGAAGCCGACCTTGCCGCCGAACCGGAACCCGAGCGCGTTGATGTGGAAGGTCGGCAGGGTCTTGGTGTAGGTCTCGGTTTCATCCAGGCTGGTGTAGGTCCCTTTCCTGAAGCGGGCCCCGATCCCGGCCCCGGAGTAAAGCTGGAAGCTCTTCTTCATGATCCAGCGATAGTCGAACTCCAGGGCGGCGACGATGTTCGTCTCCTTGAAGGGGCCGACGGCCTCCTCCGTGATGTTGTTCAAGAGCGTGCCATTCGACTGGTAGCCGCCGACGGCCGGCCCGAATCCGAACCTCGAGTTGCACGAGTAGTGATAGGTCAGGAAGGGCGCCCCGGTGAAATCCATCTCGCTCTTATAAAAGGACCCGAGGGTGATGACGATGAGGACGAGATCCTCGATGACGTCGGCCATCTGGTCGATCGTGACCAGCCCGTAGGACAACGAGACGTCGTGGCGCCTGGTCTGGGCCAGGCCCAGCGAAGAGATCATCAGGGCGACGACGGCGAAGCAGGCGATGTGCCGGATAGCTCTTTTGAAGCTCATGGAAACAACCTCCTCATGACCGGGGGTCCGCGTCCGCGCTTCCAGGTTGACACCCGGACCCAAAAACCCCAGAATGGGAGCCTCGGGCTTGCGGTCCGGCCGGGCCCGAGACACCACTCGAGGCGCGGCTCTCGTTTTTTAGTCGCCCGGGCCGTCCCTCTTTTGAAAGGCAAGCCATGAACGCTAACTTTCGATCCGGATACGGCGCGGTTCTTATTCTTTTCATGCTGTTGGCGCCCTCGCTCTCCGCGGCCGCCGGCGCCGAGGAGAGAAGCGGCGGCCCCGGCGGGCTCTGGACGGTCGAGGACATCCTGCTCGCCGAGACCGCTTCCGACTGGCGGATCTCGCCGGACGGCCGGCGGGCGGTCTGGGTCAAGACCCGGATGGACAAGGACAAGAACGGCCGCGTCTCGAACCTCGTCCTGACCGACCTCGAAACGAAAAAGGAGATCCCGCTGACCAGGGGCACGGAGACCCATGGCCGGCCGAGGTGGTCGCCGAACGGCGAGCTCATCGCCTTCTCGAGCACGCGGCCGCTGCCGAAGCCCGACCCGGAGGCCGCCGGCAAGCCCCAGCTCTGGCTCCTGCCGGCTTATGGCGGCGAGCCTTACTCCCTGACGGGATCCGTTCGCGGCGTCCAAGCCTTCGAGTGGGCCGGCGACGGGACCATCGTGTTCAGCGCGCCGGAGGATCCGACGCTCTACGAGCTCGAGCTCAAGAAAAAGAAGGACGGCACACGGGCCGTCGATGATGTCGATCACGAACCGCCCGTGCGCCTGTTCAAGATCTCCGTCAAGGACAGGAAGATCACCCGGCTCACCGATAACGCCGACTTCATCGCGACCTGGGGGCTTTCGGCCGACGGCAAAACGGCCATGACCGTCCATCAGCAGTATCTCAGCTTCATGTGGGACCAGAAGGTCCTGCCCAAGGTCTTCCTTTACGATCTCGAGGAAGGATCGCGCAAGGAGATCCTCGACGGACGGCGGATCGTGCCCTTCGAGATCCATGGGGCCCGGGACGGGAGCGGTTTCTACATCGCCGCGCCCTATTCCTCGGACCCGCGTTTTTTCACGGCGTCCATTAGCCGTCTCCACTTCTATGAGATCCCATCCGGTAAGGATACCTTGGTCGATATCGGCTGGGAAAACGGGCTTGGCTCGGGGAGCGGCCCTGCCCAAGGCTTCGAGACGACGCCGGACGGGTTCGTCGCGCTCCTTGCGGCCGGGGCCCGTTATCTCCCGGCCCGCTACACGAAGTCGGGGTTGACCTGGACGAGGGCCGACCTCGAAGGGGAGCACACGAAGAACATCTTCGGCCTGACCGTCAGTCGGGACGCCAAGGTCCTGGTCTACGAGCATTCGACGGCCTCCGCCCCGTCCCAATGGTATCGGGCCTCGCTCGACGGCCGCGCGCTCGCCGGCACCGAAAGGCTCACCGACCTCAACCCCGGCTTCAAGGACAAGGCCATCGCCAGGACCGAGATCCTCAGCTGGACAGGGGCGCTCGGCGAGGAGGTCGAGGGCATCCTCTACTATCCGACCGATTTCGAGGCCGGCAGGAAATATCCGCTCCTCACCGCGCCCCACGGCGGGCCGGCCAGCATGGACCTCGACCAGTGGGACGAGAGCTGGTCCTACGCCCACCAGTTGCTGACCCAGCGGGGCGCGTTCATCCTCAAGCCCAACTACCACGGTAGCGCCAACTACGGCCTGAAGTTCGTTGAGTCCATCTGCTGCGGGAAGTATTATGAATATCCCGTCGAGGACATCGAGAAGGGCGTGGACTTCCTGGTCCGGAGGGGTCTCGTCGACCCGGACCGCATCGGAACGTTCGGGTGGTCGAACGGCTCCATCCTGTCGATCGCCTTGTGCCTGGCCAACCCGGACCGCTACAAGGCGGCGGCCGTCGGCGCCGGCGATGTCGAGTGGATCAGCGACTGGGCCAACGTCGAGTTCGGCCAGTCCTTCGACGCCTACTACTTC
>JAWOHF010000348.1:0-8114 GCA_046496285.1 Candidatus Aminicenantota bacterium | reverse complement strand
CTTGTAGAGCCGCACGCGGTTCTTCAGGTCGACGGTGTCCACGACGCGGCCGTCCTTGATCACCGCCTCGGGGTCCATGCCGACGACGTTCTCGCCGATGGTGAGCCCGGTGCCGGCGAGCGCCGAGCCGATGGCGATCCCCTCCCAGTTGTTCTTGGCGACGTTCGTCGAGCCGATGCCGGGGATGATCCACGGGTAGCGGAACTTGATCCCCTTGTCATGGCCGAAGCGGACCTCGAGGTCCACCGCCGGGAAGATGGCCCGGTCGCTGTCCTCCGGGAGGCCGTGGGCGCCCACCGCCGTCCCCATGATGTTGAAGTGCGAGTAGTCCACCGGGTAGGTCTTCTCCCCGGCGGTGGTGATCACCCCGAACGGCTGCGGGTAGATCACCTCGTGCCCGCGGTAGGCGGACTTCCCGATCTCGCACATCCCGATGCACCCGTCGACACAGGTGACGCACATCCCGCTGAAGGGGCTGATGGATCCTTCGGTCCGGTTCTTGGTCAGGGTGGCGGCGCTTCTGTTGAGTCTCGTTAAACTCGGCATGATGTTACCTCCTCGATATCCTTGTTAAGATTTTTTTTCCCGGACACAGGTCCCGCACCGGCCCGCGTCGTACATCCAGCACTGCAGGTCGTCGTAGTGGTCGAGGCAGGTGGGCTCCATGGTCAGGCAGGCGTTGCAGACCGCCGTCTCGGCTTGCGGGCCCTGGCAGCGGAGCTGGCAGGCCGGACAGATGTACATGCAGGCGCCGCAGAGACGGCACTCTTCCGAGCGCATGTCGAACGGAGTCGAGATCTTCCTCTTGTAGCCGCGCTGCTGGAAGCCGATGGCCCGGGCGTCCATCTGCTCGGAGCAAATCCGGACGCAGAGCCCGCAGAGAATGCATTCCTCGTTCTTCGGCACGAAGCGGACCTCGGTCACGCCGAACTTCGAAGCCAGGTCCTGGAGCTGCTTGGAGCCCGGGGCGACCGAGAGCATGAGCTCGATCATCATCCGCCGGGCGGCCATGACCCGCCGGGTGTCGGTCCGGACGACGAGCCCGGGCTCGGCGGGGTAGGTGCACGACGTCACCAGCTTCGACCGTCCCGGCTCCCCGATCTCCACCAGGCAGAGGCGGCACCCTCCGTAGGGGGTCAGGCCCTCATGGTAGCAGAGGGTCGGGATCTCGAGGCCGTAGAACTTGGCCGTTTCAAGGACCGTCCAGCCCTCCTCGGCCTTGACCTGCAGACCGTTGAGAATGAGTTCGATCATATGTCACGTCCTATGGCTTTCTTGCCGTCCTCGGTCTCGAGCTCGCACCGCAGGCAGCGGCGGGCTTCCTTGACGGCCATGTCCTTGGTGAAGCCCAGCTCGATCTCCTCGTGCCCCGATCTCCTTTTCGAGAGAGGAAGATGCGGCATCTTGGCCCTTTTCGCGTTCAGGATCTCGTCGTCGGAGAGCTTGACCGGCTCCACGTACATGGAGGGCCGGGTCAGCTCATGGGTCCGGGGCAGGATGCGCCCCTCGAGGTAGTTCTCGATGGACCGGGCGGCCAGCTTGCCGGCGGCGATGGCGTCGACGACGCTGCTGGGTCCCGAGACGACGTCTCCTCCGGCGAAGACGCCGGGCCGGGTCGTGGCCAGCGTCGCCCCGTCGACGATGATCGTCCCCCACTTGTCGGACAGGGTCAGGCCGTCGCTCTCGCGCAGGTAGGGCGTGTAGGCCCGCTCGCTGATGGCCAGGATCAGCGTGTCGGCCTGGACCTGGAATTCCGAGCCGGGGACGGGGACCGGCTTGCGGCGGCCGCTCTCGTCCTTCTCGCCGAGCTCCATCTCGAGGCATTCGATGCCGACGACCATGCCGTCGCTTGTCCGGACCCGGGTCGGGGCCGTGAGGAACCGGATCTTGATCCCCTCTTCGAGGGCGGCTTCGACCTCCTCGGGGTAGGCCGGCATCTCGCTGCGGGTCCGGCGGTAGAGGACTGTGACCTCCTTGACGCGCTTGTCACGGAAGGCCACCCGGGCCGCATCGATGGCCGAATTGCCGCCCCCGACGACGGCCACCCTCTCGCCGAGCTTGACGGGGATGCCGAGGTGGTGATCCTTTAAATACTCGAGGGCCTGAAGGACCCCTTCGGCCTCTTCCCCGGGGACCCCGATCTCGATGGGCTTGTGGGCCCCGGTCGCCAGGAACACGGCTTTGTATCCCTGATGGAAGAGGTCGTCCAGGGAGAAGTCCTTTCCCAGGGTCATGTTGGTCTTGATGCCGACCCCGCAGTTCATGAGGTAGTTGATGTCGTCCTCGAGGATGTCCTTGGGCAGCCGATGGTCGGGGATGGTCACCCGCAGCATGCCGCCCGCGACCGGAAGGGATTCGAAGACCTTCGTCGGGTATCCTTTGCGGACCAGTTCGTAGGCGGCCGCCAGCCCGGCCGGTCCGGCCCCGACGATGGCCACCTTGCCCTCCTTGGTCACCGGGAACTTCTCCGGCGTGTCCATGCCCTTGGCCTTGGCCCAGTCCATGACGTATCGCTTGAGGGCCCGGATGGCGATGGGCTCACCGATCTCGCCGGCCCGGCAGACGGACTCGCAGGCCCGGCTGCAGACGCGGCCGCAGACCGACGGCAGGGGGTTGTCCTTGCGGATGACGCGGAAGGCCTCCTCGAACTGCCGGCGGGCGACGAGGGCGATATAGGTGGCGGCCTCCTGCCCGAGGGGGCAGATATACTGACAGGGAGAGGAGACGAGCTCCTTGCAGACCAAGGCCGGGCATCTCTTCTCGATGACGTGCTTCTCGTACTCCGACCGGAAATACTTCAGCGTCGACAGGACGGGGTTGGCCGCCGTCTGGCCCAGGCCGCACATGGAGGCGTCCTTGACGGCCACGGCCAGCTCTTCGAGGACGGCGATATCCTTCAGGGTCGCCCGCCCGTCCGTGATGTTCTTGACGATCTCGTGCATCCTCTGGGTCCCTTCCCGGCAGGAGACGCACTTGCCGCACGATTCGTCGCGCAGGAAGTTCAGGAAGTACTTGGCGAGGTCGACCATGCAGGTCTTCTCGTCCATGACGATCATGCCGCCCGAGCCCATGATGGACCCGGCTTGGGCCAGGCTCTGGTAGTCGATGGGCAGGTCCAGCATCTCCTTGGGGATGCAGCCGCCGGACGGGCCGCCGGTCTGGACGGCCTTGAACTTCCCGCCGCCGGGGATGCCGCCGCCGACGTCGAAGATGATCTCCCGCAGGCTCATGCCCATGGGGACTTCGACCAGCCCGGTGTTGTTGATCTTGCCGACCAGGGAGAAGATCTTGGTGCCCTTGCTGTTGTCGGTCCCGATCCGGGAGAACCACGCGGCGCCCTTGTCGACGATCAAGGGGACCGTTCCCCAGGTCTCGACGTTGTTGATGTTGGTCGGCTTCCTCCACAGGCCCTTCTGGGCCGGGAACGGAGGCCGCTGGCGGGGCTCGCCCACCCGTCCTTCGATGGAGGCGATGAGGGCCGTTTCCTCGCCGCAGACGAAGGCCCCGGCGCCCTTGGCGATGCGGATGTCGAAGTCGAATCCGGTCCCGAGGATGTTCTTCCCCAGCAGCCCGATCCTGTAGAGCGCTTCGATGGCCAGGGTGACGTGCTTGACGGCCAGGGGATATTCGTCGCGGGCGTAGATGTATCCTTCCCGGGCCCCGATGGCGTAGGCCCCGATCATCATCCCCTCGAGGACCCGGTGGGGGTTGCCCTCGAGGAGGCTGCGGTCCATGTAGGCCCCGGGATCGCCTTCGTCGGCATTGCAGATGACGTACTTGACGTCGCCTTTGGCCTTGCGGGCCAGCTCCCACTTGGTCCCGGTCGGGAAGCCGGCCCCGCCCCGGCCGCGGAGGCCGGAGGCCTTGACCTCTCCGACGACGCCGTCGGGGGTCATCTTGGTCAGGGCCTTGAGGAAAGGCCGGTATCCGCCGATCGAGAAATAGTCGTCGATCGACGTCGGGTCGATCAGGGGGTTGTCGCCGAGGACGATCCGCTTCTGCTTTCCGTAGAAGGGGATGGCCGATTCCTTGTCGGCCCGGAGGCCGGTCTCGGGATCGGTGTAGAGGAGCTCGGGGATGATCTTTTTCTTGCGGACGGTCTCGGCGATGATGGCCCGGCCCTTGCGGGGCTCGACCTTCTGGTAGAAGATGCCTTGGGGGTAGATGATGATGTTGGGCTCGGCTTCGCAGAAGCCGTGGCAGCCGGTGACCTTGAGCTGAACGCGCTTCTCCAGCCCCTGGGCTTTGATGGCCCGCCGCAGGGAGTCGATGACCTTCATCGAGCCCCGGGCCCGGCCGCAGGTCCCCGCAGAGACGGTCAGCGAGGGCCGGGTGTCGGCCTTGCGGGCCCGGACGAGTTCGTCGATGCGGGCCTTGAGGTCCTTCGCGGTTTCAAGCCTGTCGGTTTTCTTCATGGGAGGTCTCATTTCTTGTACTTGCCGAGGATCGGGCCGACCTGCCGGACGGACGTGTGGGCGTGATAATCCTTGTCGACCACGACGACGGGCCCGATGGCGCAGCACCCGAGGCAGGCCACGGTCTCCAGGGTGAACGTGTTGTCCTTGGTCGTCTCGCCGGGCCGGACCTTGAGCCGCCGCTCGAACTCGTCGAGGATCTTGGGCCCGCCACGGACGTGACAGGCCGTGCCCAGGCAGACCGTGCAGGTATGTTTCCCCCGCGGCGTCAGGCTGAAGGCCCGATAGAACGTGGCCACCCCGACGACGTCGGACAGGGGGACCTTCAGGGTCTTGGCGACATAGCGCAGGGCTTCCTGGGGGAGGTAATTGTGCTCGTTCTGGATGTCCTGGAGGATGGCGATCAGGCTGTCCTTCTTGCCGTCATGCTTGTCGATATACGACTGGATCTTCTCTTTATCGACGACCAAGGTCATTCCTCCCGTTCGAAGTTGGGGTCGCCCGCCGGGCGGACGGAGAGAGAGCAGAGCCGCGGAACAGACGGCGTGTATCGGCCCGCAAGAGGCCAAGAAGACCGGGTGATCAGGCCTTTATGGATAATGACGACTCCACTAAAAATAAGAGCGGATTTATAGCAGAACGAATTCGGCCTTGTCAAGCGCCGTGGCTGGGGCCTCACGGGTCCTCCGTCTCGAGTTCGAGGCGTTCGACGACGATCTCCCGGCCCTCGACGAGCTCGACGTTCCGGCCGCCGCAGGACAGGCAGGAGAACGTCCCCTCCACGTCGAGCCGGTCGCTCCCGCAATCGCGGCACCGGACGCGCACGGGGACCTCCTCGATCTCCAGCCGGGCCCCGTCGGCGATGGTCCCTTTCTTGTAGGTCTCGAAGGCCGACTCGAGGAGGTCGGGGACGGCGCCGGCGAGCTGGCCGACCCTCAGGCGGACCATGGTGATCCGGCAGGCCCCGTGCTCCCGGGCCTTCTCTTCGAGGGTCTCGAAGAGGGCGGCGACGAGGGACAGCTCATGCATGGCCCGATCTCAGCCGTTCGAGGGCCTCGACGAAGTAGGCCGCCAGCTCGTCCATCCCCTGGCCGCGGAGCGCGGACACCTGGAAGACCCTGAGCTCGGGCTTGATGGACAGGGCTTCCGCCGCCGCCTTGGCCGGGTCGAAGGGCAAGTGGGGGACGAGGTCGGTCTTGGTCAGGACGAGGGCGTCGGCCGTCAGGAAGGCCTGCGGGTATTTTTTCGGCTTGTCGTCGCCTTCGGGAGAGCTGAGCAGGACGCAGCGCAGCTCCTCGCCCAGGTCGAAGCTCGCCGGGCACACAAGATTCCCGACGTTCTCGATGAACAGGAGATCGAGGTCGGCCGGGACCTCGCCGAGGACCTTGCCGACCATCCGGGCTTCGAGATGACAGGCCCCGCCCGTCGTGATCTGCCAGGCCGGCACACCCCTGGCCCGGATGCGCTCGGCGTCGCGCTCGGTCTCGATGTCGCCTTCGATGACGGCCATCCGGAAGCGGTCCCGGAACCGGTCGGCGAGAGCTTCGAGGAGGGTCGTCTTCCCCGAGCCCGGCGAGCTCAGGAGATTGACGGCCAGAATGCCGCGCGACCGGAGCTCCTTGCGGATCTCCGCGGCGACCTGCTTGTTCGTGCCCAGGAGGTCCCGGAGGACGATGACTTCCTTCTTGGTCATGACGAACGCTCCCGCAGGAATTCCGTCAGGAAGGCGAGGGCCCGCTCGAGGTCGGCCTTGGCCCGGGCCGACAGCCCTTCCCCCAGGCTCCAGGCGTGGCCGCGGACGCCCAGCATGTACGCCCGGGGCGTCCGGCCGTAGAGACTTTCGGCCAGGGCCAGGACGGCCCCCGGCCCGAGCGAGTGGGTCATGGCCGGCATGGACCCCTCGGGCTTGAGCTCTTCGAAGGTGAACGGCCTTCGGAGGCCGCGGGCGGCGTCGACGAAAACGACGAGGTCGTGCCGGGCGCAGGCCAGGGCGTCCTCGAGGTTCAGCTGGTAATTGGCGTCCGCCGTGACGCCGGGAAGCCGGAGCGCCTCCAGGCGCGCCACGGCCTCGGCCCCCAGACCGTCATCCCGCCTTCCCGGGTTCCCGATGCCGAGAACGAGCACGGACGACGGACGGGCCTTTGTCGGAATTAGCGGACCTTCCTCTGCAGGACGTTGTCGTCGCCGTCGAGCAGCGTGACCTCGAGGGGCATCCGGCCGACGGCGTGTGTCGCGCAGCTCAGGCACGGGTCATAGGCCCGGATGGCCACTTCGACCCGGTTCAACATGCCCTCGGTGATCTCCGGTTTCCCGGCCAGGACGTGCTCGGCCACCCAGTGGACGGCCCGGTTCATGGGCTCGTTGTTGTTGGTCGTCGAGACGATGAGGTTGGCCATCGTGATCTGGTCGTCGTCGTTGACCTGGTAGTGGTGGAAGAGCGTCCCTCTCGGAGCTTCGAGCAGGCCCACCCCTTCGTGGACCTTTTTCCCCTTCTTGACCAGCTTTTGGCCCTGGAGGTCCTTGTCGAGGAGCAGCTCCTTGATGACCTCGGCGGAATGGAGGAGCTCGATGAGCCGGGCCCAGTGGGTGTGGAGGCTCATGTTGTTGGGCTTGCCCGCGGTGTAGGCCTTGTAGGTCTCGAACTCCTTCTGGGCCAGGGGAGAGGGGATGTGATCGCAGGTGTTGAGCCGGGCCAGGGGTCCGACCCGGTACCAGCCGTCCTTCTTGCCCAGGGACCGGATGTAGGGGAACTTCATGTAGCTCCAGGAGCGGACCTCTTCACCGATATATTCGAGGTAATCCTTGTAGTCCACGTCGTCGAGGACCTTGTGGCCGTCGGCGTCGACGGCCCGCAGGACGCCGTGATAGAAATCGAGGGCCCCGTCCTTGCGGACCAGGCTGAGGTGGTTGGACGGGAAGGCGGCGAAGCCGTCGACGAGGTCCTTGTTCTTGCTCTGGTAGTCCTTGAAGAGCTCGATGGCGGCCAGGGACCAGTCGATCATCCGGTCGGCGTTGAGAGGGTCCGGCCCCTTGAGCAGGACGTCCCGCTCCTCGGCGCTGAGGTTCTTGTTGATGCCGCCGGGGATGGCCCCGGTGCCGTGGATCTTCTTGCCGGCCGTGGCCAGGATGACCTCCTGTCCGAACTTGCGGAGCAGCACGGCCTGGACGGCCAGGTCCTTGTTGAGGGCGATGATGCCGATGACGTTCCGGATGGCCGGGTCGGCGTCCATGCCCAGCAGGAAATCGGGCGAACAGAGGTGGAAGAAGTGGAGGGCGTGCGACTGGAGCATCTGGCCGTAGTGCATGAGCCGGCGCATCTTCTCCGCGGTCGGGGTCAGGTCGTCAGGGCCGACGCCGACGATGACGTCCATGGCCTTGGCCGCGGCCAGGTGGTGGCTGACCGGGCAGATGCCGCACAGCCTCTGGACGAGGACCGGGGCCTCCCAGTAGGGGCGCCCCTGGACGAAGCGCTCGAAGCCGCGGAATTCGACGATGTGAAAACGGGACTGGGTCACCTGGCCGTTGTCGTCCAGGTGGATGGTGACCTTGCCGTGGCCTTCAACTCTGGTGACGGGTTCGATGGTGATCTTTTTTGCCATGGTTGCTCGCTCTTCAATCATACTTGATCATGTCGTAGGTCAGGTTCAGGGGCCGGCCCTCGACGAGGGCCGTCAGGGCCTCCCAGATGAGGTCGGCCGA
>JAWOHF010000268.1:0-2751 GCA_046496285.1 Candidatus Aminicenantota bacterium | reverse complement strand
GCCAACCTCGGCCAGGCCTCGCTCTTCCGGGCCAACCTGACCCGGGCCGCCCTGCGCAAGGCGTCCTTCTTCAAGGCCGACCTGACCGAGGCCGACCTCAGCGAGACCGACCTCGACGGCGCCAATCTCCAGGAGGCCGTCCTCGAACGGACCAACCTGCGGGCCGCCAATCTGTCGAACGCCAACCTCTGCTTCGCGACCCTTCTCCGGACGAACCTGGAGAAGGCGGTCATCGACAACTGCTCGGTGTGCGGCATCTCGCTCTGGGACGTCGACCTCAAGGACGCCCGCCAGCAAGACCTCGACATCATGCCGCCCCAACAGCCGGTCCTGGCCGTGGACAACCTCCAGACCGCGCAGCTCGTGGGCATGCTCCTCCATCAACAGAAGTCCCGCAACGACTTTTATTCCGTGTCCCTTAACACGGTCCTGGTCATGGGCCGCTTCCCCCCGGAGAGAAAGCCCGTGCTCGAGGCCATCAAGGACGCCCTGCGGCGCTGCGACTATTCGCCGCTCGTCCTGGATTTCCTGGTCCCCGGGCCCCGCGACATGAACGAGACAGTCAAGACCCTGGGCCGGATGTCGCGCTTCATCATCGCCGACCTCACGGACGACCGCCGCGTCGCCCAGACCCTCGACTCCGTCGTCCACTACCTGCCCTCGGTGCCCATCCAGCCGATCGTCCGCGAGGGCGGAAGCCAGGCCGCCGAGAGCCGTCATTATTTCAAATACCATTGGGTCCTGCCGGTCTGCCGGTTCAAGGACACCGACGACCTGGCCCGCAGGATCGACAAGAGCGTCATCGCCCCGGTCGAGAAGAAGACCTTCGAAGTCCGGCTGAAGTAGCAGGGAGTCCCCATGAACGGTCCGCTCCAACTCATCGCCGATAGATTCGGAAAGCACTTCCCCGAAAAGCCGCTTCTTGTCGTATCCCCCGGCCGGGTCAATCTCATCGGCGAGCACACCGACTACAACGAGGGCTTCGTCCTGCCCGGGGCCACGGATAAGGCCATCGTCCTGGCCGTCGCCCCCCGTGCCGACACGACCTGCCACCTCGTCTCGGTCGACTTCGACCAGGAGTTCCGCTGCGAGCTGGGCGCGCTCCACCGGTCGCCCCTGCGCTGGCCCGACTACCTTCAGGGCGTCATCGACCAGTTCCTTCTGGCCGGGCACCGCATCGGCGGCATCAACTGCGTCTTCGGCGGCGACGTCCCCATCGGCGCCGGGATGTCCTCTTCGGCGGCCATCGAGGGCGGGTTGGCCTTCGCCCTGAACGCCGTGTTCGGGCTCAAGCTCGATGACCTGACCCTGGTCAAGCTGGCCCAGAAGGCCGAGAACGAGTTCGTCGGGCTGCGCTGCGGGATCATGGACATGTTCATCAACATCCACGGCCGGGAGAAAAGCGTCCTCAAGCTCGACTGCCGGTCTCTCGAGTTCGAGCGCTTCCCGTTCGAGCGGCCGGACCTGCGGATCGTCGTCGCCGATACCCTGGTCCGGAGGGAGCTGGCCGGCTCGGAGTACAATGTCCGGCGCGGGCAGTGCGAGGCCGGGGTGAACGTCCTGCGGGTCCACGACCCGGAGATCCGCAGCCTGCGCGACGTCGGCCTCGACCTGCTCCGGGAACATCGAAACGAGTTCGACCCGGTCGTCTACCGGCGCTGCGACTACGTGGTTCGGGAGAACATCCGGGTAGGGGAGGCCGCGGCAGCCCTCCTGCGGAACGACCTCGCGGCCTTCGGCGAGCTGATGAACGCCTCCCACGCCGGCCTGCGCGACGACTACGAGGTCAGCTCGGCCGAGCTCGATGCCCTGGTCGAAGCCGCCCGCCGCGTCCCCGGCGTCCTGGGCTCGCGGATGATGGGAGCGGGCTTCGGCGGCTGCGCCATCAGCCTGGTCGAGGCCGACGCGGTGCCCGATTTCGAGACCCGCGTCGCCCGCGACTACGAGGCCGCGACGGGGAATGTCCCCAAGATCCACGTCATCCGCATCGAGGCAGGCACGCGGATCGCCGAGCCGGCTTGACGATCGAAGAATTCCTCGAAGAGATCTGAGATAAAAACCGAGGAGGGCTCCGGTGAGAAAAAACGGTTGGCGTCCGGCTTTTGGTCTTGGTCTGATCTTGGCGATCATCGCGGCGTTCGGCCCGGCGGCCTGCACGTCAGGGAAGAACGCAACTCTCGACAGGGCCTACAACGGCCCTTACGAAGGCCCGCATCTCAACCGGGTCGCTTTCCCCATCGGCGGCATCGGAGCGGGCATGTTCTGTCTCGAGGGCACGGGGGCCGTTTCCCATGTCTCAGTCCGTAATGTCCTCAAGTTCTTCAACGAGCCCTGCACCTTCGCCGCGATTACGGTCAAGGGCGATGAGAACGTGGCCCGGGTCCTCGAAGGGCCCGTCCCCGGCTGGAAGCTGTTCGGAGCGGCCGGCACGGGCAACGGCGCCTCCGGGACGAGCTACGGCCTGCCGCGCTTCGGGAAGGCCTCCTTCCTGGCCCGCTTCCCCTTCGCCACGATCGCCCTCGACGATCCGGCCGTCCCGCTGGACGTGACCCTGACCGGGTGGAGCCCGTTCATCCCCGGCGACGCCGACGACTCCAGCCTCCCGGTCGGGAGCCTCGAATACGCGTTCCATAATCCGACGAGCGCTCCCCTCGAGGCGGTCTTCTCCTTCAACACCAAGAACTTCATGGCCGCGGGTTCCAAGCGCGACGGCATCGGGCCCATCAAGGGCGGCTTCGTCCTCTACGATCA
>JAWOHF010000223.1:0-12329 GCA_046496285.1 Candidatus Aminicenantota bacterium | reverse complement strand
TCCCGGATTGAGGCGCTCCAGCGCGACGAACATGTTGGCCATATGATCGGAGTCATAGCCGGCTTTGGCGGAATATTCGACGCCCAGGGCGTCCGCCTCGCGCTCGTCCGACCGGCTGAAGCTCAAGAACAGGAGTTCGACCCCGACCTGGGCGACCCCGGCGTATTTGCGGAACGTCTTCGAGAGCACGGACCCTAGCCCCAACCCCAATTGGGCGAACTGGGCCTTGCTGTACTGCTGGGCGCTGTGGCGGGCGGCGATGTGGCCGATCTCGTGGGCCACGACGCCGGCCAGCTCGGCTTCGTCGTTGAAGTAGGCCAATATCCCCCGCGTCAGGTACACATATCCGCCGGGCACGGCGAAAGCGTTGACGACCGGGCTGTCCAGCACCTGGATGGAATAGGCCAGATCCGGCTGGTGGCTCAAGGAGCCCAGCTTGTTTCCGATGGCGCTGACATAGCGGGCCAGGCTGGCATTCTCGTACTTGCCGTAGGTTTGCAGGATTTGCGGGTCCGTCTGCCGGCCCATGGCCAGTTCGTCGGATGGGGACAGGAGCATCAGCTCCCTTTTGCCGGTGACCGGATTCAGGGCGCAAGAAACGGTCCAAACGACCATGGCCACGATGAGGGCCCGGGCAGCGATTCTTGAAAAAATGTGTCGATCCATTTTAAGCCTCCCTTGGTATAGTCCTGATAGGGGACTTTTTAGAGTTGAGATACATCCTGTTGAGGACCGCTTTGAGATCCGAGAAATCGCTTCGCTTCTGGCTCAAGAATCGGGGCAGCAAGCGGTGGGCGAGGTCGATCGTGCTCTTCTTCTGGTCCGGGATGACCATGACGACATAGATCTCCGTGAGAAGCCCGCGGAGCAGCTCCATCCGTTGAAGTTCCTCGCGTTTCGATGCCAGGAGAACGGCGACAGAATCCGGTTCTATGTAATTCCGGAGCCTCTCTCTGAAGCCATCCAGACTCGTAAATGTCTCCGTTCTCCCCTTCGGCACCACTTCCTGAACGGCCGCTTCGAGTCTCTTGGCATGTTGATCGTTCCCACTCGCATAGAAAAACAGTTGCATGGCTATTTCTCTCGATACCCACTGATAGGTAATCAAGAAACATGCCAAATCCACCAAAGGGGAGGGTCATTTGTTTACAGGGCTGGGGGGGGCCGCCTTGACCGATCTCATCCGCGATCGGCAGCGAAGTGTTCTTTCAAACAGCACTCATTCCCGTAAATGAGCACATCTTCTCGTTTTGTGCGCGGGCGGGTGATGGGATTAGCCGGCTATCACAGAGGATCCTGCCGGTATTTTCTGAGAAGCGTATAGAACCTGGAGCGGGACAGGCCGGAAAGCCGGCAAGCTTTGCCCTTGTCCCCGCGGGTAACGGACAGCAGGTCCTTCAGATATCGGCGCTCCGCTTCGGAGACTGCGGCTTCCCGGATCTCTTTCAGCACAGGCGGCCTTTTGGCGCCGTTCGAGGGTTTCTCGGGCTTGTCCGGGCTGGCCGGCCTCCCCGCGAAAAATTTCCGCGCCTCATGAATGCGGATATACGCCGGAAGGTGCTTGGGGAACAGCATGGGCTCTTCTTTTGCCGAGAGCAACGCTTTCTCCAGGGCTTGGATCAGCTCACGCACATTGCCGGGCCATGGATAATCGTTTATGATCCCCCAGAATTCAGGGGAAGCTGCCTTGGCGAGTACTCCAAACCGCCGGCATAAGTCGTTCATATAATGAATCGTCAACTTTTTGATGTCTTCGGGAATTTCTCTCAGGGGGGGGGCTTCGATCACGATGGTCCGGAGCCGGAACATGAGGTCTTCCCGGAATCGCCCTTCCTCGACCATAACTTCCAGGTCTCGGTTCGTCGCCGCTACGAGCCGGAAATCGCTTTGGACCTCTTGCCGGCCCCCGACGGGGCGGAAGCGATGCTCCTGGATGACCCGCAAAAATTTCTTCTGGATCGATAACGGCAGCTCGCCGATCTCGTCCAGGAAAAGGGTCCCGCCGTCGGCCTGCTTGACCAGACCCTGTTCGCTGGTCTCCGCGTCGGTGAAAGATCCCCGCGCGTGCCCGAAAAGGACGCTTTCGACGAGCGTCTCGGGAAGCGTCCTGCAGTCCACGATCACGAAATTCCTTGTGGCCCGCGCGCTGTTGCTATGGACGACCTTGGCAAAAAGCTCTTTTCCGGTGCCGGTCTCGCCGGTGATGAGGACATTGACATTGCTGCCCGCCGCCTGGGCCACAAGCT
The DNA here is from genome assembly GCA_046496285.1 of Candidatus Aminicenantota bacterium. Classification (GTDB taxonomy): domain Bacteria; phylum Acidobacteriota; class Aminicenantia; order Aminicenantales; family Saccharicenantaceae; genus RBG-16-66-30. The sequence continues at coordinate 10,083 of JAWOHF010000223.1, read as the reverse complement.
CCAGACAGGCCATGATCTTTTCCGACTCCCCGATGATGCCGTTCCTTCTCAGTGTGGGCGGTTTCGCCCCCGGCAGTCTCTCCGAACGGTATTCGACGGCCCGGAGGAGGGCAAGCTTGATGGCGTCGAACGACGCCGGCATTTCCAGGTAGTCCCAGGCACCGCTCTTGATGGCCAGCTCGGCCTCATCGGGGTGGCCCAGCCCGGTGATCACGATGATTTCCGGGGAAGACAACCCGGTTTTGAACTTCGGCATGTTCTCCAGGGCGCTCCCCTCGGGCATCCGGGCGTCCAAGAAAACGACGTCGAAGGCTTCGGATTCGGCCTTCCCGAGCCCCTCCTGGAGACGGGGCGTCGAGACGGCGCGGTGACCTAATCGGGTGACGACGCCCGCGATCCAGTCGGAAATGAGCTTATCGTCGTCAATAATCAACACGTTGGCCATGAGATGCTGCCTGGTCTCGCTACCTTATGCGCGAATTATAAAAAATAATGGATTTATCAAGCTCGGTCTCCTTGCCGAAAGGCGTCCATGGCTCCTCTTGTCAGAGCTCGAGGGAGACCTCCTCCCGATAATCCACGGAGATCCGGGCCCCCGGCTTGGCCTTCAACAGGGCCACGGCCCTGAGGAACGTCCGGTTGCGTTTCTTCCACATCCGGTTGAGCTTCCGGGCGTAATGGGCGACCCCGACGCTGAGCCACTGGCCGGCGATGATCTTCCCGGCCGTCTGCTTCCAGGAGTAGAACTTCCTGTGGCAGTACATTTGGGCATTTTGCAGGTCGAAGAGCGAAAACCGGGCCGGCTCGAAGACCACGTGATGGGCGTCATAGAGGGCCCAGTCGCGGAAACGGAGGCGGTTTTCGGCCGACATCTTCTCATAGAACTCCGACCCGGGCAGGGGCGTCAGGATGAGGAACTGGGTCGTGGCCAGCCGGGATCTCGTGGCGAACCGGACCGTCTCCTTGACCGACGGCCAATCGTCCTCGTCGAAGCCCAGGACGAACATGCCGTGGATGCGGATCCGGTTCCGGCGGAGGACGTTGACCGCGCGGACCAGGTCGGCCACCGTCTGCTTCTTCTTCATGCCGGCCAGGCTTCGAGGGTTGACCGACTCGAAGCCGATGTACACGGTGTGGCAGCCGGCTTCCTTCATGAGCTCGACGAGCTCGGTGTCGCGGGCGAGATCGGCCCGGACCTGGGTCGTCCACGGGAACTTGAACCCCTCGCGGATCATGGCCTGAAGCAGCTCCTTGGTCCGCTCCCTGTCGGCGGCGAAATTGTCGTCGTAGAAAAAAACGGCGTTCCGGGATCGATCGTACCGGCGGAGCTCTTTGATGACGTTCTCCGTCGAGCGGAATCGGTATCTCTTCCCGAACATGCCGGTCACGGAGCAGAAAGAACAGGCGAAGGGGCAGCCCCGCGACGTCTGGACGGGGATGGGGGCCGGGAATTTCCGGCGGTGGGGGTCGGGCTTGAGGAGCGAGAGGTCCGGATAGGGGATCCTGTCCAGGTCGTCTTCCAAGGGCAGGACCGGGTTGTGGACGATCCTGCCGCCCGCGGCCCGGAAGGAAAGGTTGGGGGTCCCGCCGAGGTCGCCGCCGTTCTCCCAGGCGTCGATGAAGGCCGTGAGCGGCCTTTCCCCTTCGCCCCGGATGACGAAGTCGGCGTGCTCCAGGGCCTCGTCGGCCAGGAAGGTCACGTGCGGGCCGCCCATGAGGACGGGGATGCCCATGGCCCGGATCTTGTCGGCGATGGCGTAGGCCCGGGGCGCCGTCGAGGTGATCGTCGAGATGCCGACGAAGTCGGACACGGCGACCGCGTCGAAATCGATCCGCCGAATGTCCTCCACGTAGACTTCGACGTCCCAGCCCCTTTGCTTCATCATCGTGCCGAGGATGAGGACGCCCAGGCGCGGCAAAGGGAACTGGGAAAAAATGTGCAGGTTCGGGGCCCGCGGCTCGATGAAGACGATCTTCGGCATGGACATCCTCCGCGCCGGCGCGCTACTTGTTTTTCTTCCGGTCCGTCAGGATCAGCGCGATACCGGCGACGACCGCGATCCCGCCGACGATCGGCGGCAGCGGGATTTTCCTCTCCTCGGTCGCCGTGACCTTGAGGGGTCCGAAATCGATCAGTTTTTCCCGGGTCGTATAGCGTATGCCCTGATAGGCCAGGGCCAATGCCCCAAGGACGATGAGAACGATGCCTGCTAACTTCATGGTACGGGCCCTCCTCGAGCCGCGAAGGAACGGGCGTCCCCCCATCGGAAGGGGGGACGCCCTCTAAGGACCGACCAACGGGACGCCTTCCATCCCCCGTCCACCTCAGGAAAGGCGCCGCCGGTCGCCCCGCTAAATGAGCGCGAGCAGTACGAGGAGCCCAACACCGAGGACGCCGATGATGAGGATGTCCCTCGTGGCCAGCCTGCCTCCCCCGGCGTCGGACATCGTGATCACGTCCTGCGCGCCGATGACCAGCTGATCCGACGCGCCCGCCTGCTGAACCGCCGGTTTCTGGACGGCGGCGGCCATGGTCGAAAGCATGACGATCATCAACAGGACGCTTCCGAACTTAACCTGTCTTTTCATTTTCCTTCTCCTTTTTTCTGATTGTGTTCAAGCCGGGCCCTCTCGATGTAGATGGTCCTGACCTGAAGGTAGTGGCTTCGGATGAATTTCTCCCTCGGGGCCAGCCGGACAGCCTGACCGAGGGATTGGAGTGCCGGGAGGATCCGGCCCTGATTGGCGTAAGCCAGGCCCAGGACGTCGTGGGCGTAAGCGCTTTCGGCGTCCAGGCTGAGGGCTTCGAGGGCGTAGGCCTCGGCCTCGTCGAACTTGCCCTGCCTCAGGCTGACCATGCCCAGGCTGTAAAGGGGGTACGGGTCCTCACGAAGGGATTCCCTGACCTTTTCCCACTCCTCCTTCGATCTCAAAAAATCCGACCTCCGGTAATAGGCGGTGGCCAGATTGATGGAGGTCAGAGGATCGTTTTGAAGGTCCGGAAACGGGAAAGGGCTTTGAGCGGGGACAACGGCCATCATCCACCGGGACTGGTTCCGCCCCTTCCCGAGCTCCCAAACCTTCATGAACGATTTGGAGGTCATGGTCTTCCGGCCTCCGAAATAGGGGTCGTGGAAGATGATCCGGCCCTCATCTTCGTCGAACCCGACGACCACCCGGTAGTGTCCCTTGCCGATCTGCTTGGTGGTTTTGGTCAGAACGATCACCGGGATGTCTTTCCTGATCAAGTCCTTCAGGATCCCCAGGTTGCCCTGGAAAGAATAGCTCTCGAAGCCCTTGGTTCGAGGATACAGGACCAGCTCGGAGTTATAGGTCGCCTGGCTTTCGGAATCGTAGATCTCGTCCGCGATCTTCCGCTGGCTGAAGGACCGCGCTTCATCCCAGGAATTGAGGACCATCGCCAGGGAGGCCGGGCCGCAATAATTCCGCTCCAGCCATTTTTCGAAGGGCACCGTCTGGATCAAGTGTCCCCTTGCCGGTTTGGCCTTCTGGTAGCTGGATACCTGGGCGGATAAGAGGCCGGGGGCCAGCAGCCACAGGCCCGCGAGGAACGCTCCGATCCGCTTCGATACCCGAACCTTCATAGAATTCTCCGGCCTCTCAGCAATCGCACGATCAAAATGACCACGGCGATGACCAGAAGAACGTGGATCAGGCCGCCGCCGACGTTGAACGCGAAAAAGCCCAGAGCCCACAGAATGACCAGGATGATCAAAAGTGCCTCTAACATGATATCGACCTCCTTTTTGTTGCCTCTCGCCGTCCTGCTCTCGACCGGCATTAGACGGCACGCGACATTTGAGAGAAACTAACACCTCTAGATGCCGATTTCGTGCCAGGATCTTCCCCCGGCCTCGGGTTCTCAGGAAATCGATCCTCCGTCTGTCAAACGCGGGGGCCTCGGACGGCAGACGGTCCTGAGCCTCCGCCTGAACGGACCGATCCATTTTCCCGGCCTGGAAACCGGCCCGTAAAACAGGACTTTCCTGTTCATTAGGACGTTTCTGCCGCCCCCGACGGCGGTACGGCTCAGGCATCGGAGGATTTCTGTCAGCTCGGCGGTTGATAGGCGGCGACGCAGTTCCGCCCGGCGTGCTTGGCGGAATAAAGGGCATCGTCGGCGGCCCGCATGAGGACATCCGCCGTGGAGCCGTGCTCCGGGGCTGCCGCGATCCCCGCCGATATCGTCGTCGTGGCCAGCAATTGTCCTTGGTGGCGGATCTCGAGCTTCTTGAAGAGGAGGCGGAGCTCCTCGACGCGCTGATTCGCGCCGTCCAGGGAGCAATCGGGAAGGACGAGAATGAACTCCTCCCCGCCGAAGCGGCAGGCGACGTCGCTCTTGCGCAGGTTTTCGTTCAGAAGCCGGCCCGATTCCCGCAGGATCAGATCGCCCGCGTCGTGGCCGAACGTGTCGTTGAATTGCTTGAAGTTGTCCAGGTCGATCATCGCCAGGCTCATGGGGGCGGTCCGGCGCATGGCCCTATGCAGCTCGCGGGGGAGCGTGTCCTCCAAGTAGCGCCTGTTGAACAATCCCGTCAGCGGGTCCTTCGTGGCCTGCTCGTGAAGCGTTATCCGCAGCTTCAAGTTCGCCAAGGAGAGCTTGATCGTTTCGCCGGCCGTCACGGCGAGTTGACGCGGATTGACATGATGATCGTCCTTGCTCGGGGGGGCGGCATCGAGATGGAAGACGCCCAAGGTCTCGCCCTGCACCATCAAGGGCAGGCAAAGATAGCCTCGTTCCGGCGGACGGGAAAAATGCTCGCAGAGAAGGTCCGCCTTAGGGTCCAAGACCTCATGGGGCCGTCCGCGGCGGATCGCCCAGCAGTCCTTCATGGGGAAAACGTTCTCCACGAGCGTCCCATCGCCCCAGCGCGCGACGGTCTCGAGATATTGACCGGAGCCGTGAAAGACGGCCAGACAGCCGCTTTGTCCGGCGAACAGCTCGGCGGCGATCATGGGGATGACGCGGTAGGCTTCCTCCTGTGTTTCGCAGGTCTGAAGCAGTTCGTTCATGCGGTTGAGGAGGGTCATTTCGCCGTCGCGGCGCCGCAAAACCGTGACCATGGACGAGAGCTTCTCATTCGCCCGCTGGATACCTGCTTCCGCCAGCTTGCGCGCGGTGATATCGCGAATGTTGCATTGGATGACCTTGGCGTGATCGACCAGATAGAGGTTGCTGACGAACTCCACCTGCCGTTGCTCTCCCACCTTGGTCTCGAGCGGCAGGTCCTCATACCGGATGTACTCCTTGCGCTGCAGCTCTTGGAAGGACGCCTGGCTGGCGGCGATGTCCTTGAACGAACCGATCTCCCAGAGCCTTTTGCCCAGCAGCTCGTCGCGGGGGTATCCCAGCAGCTTCTCAAGATAGGGATTGCTGTCGATGATCCTTCCCGTCTCCCCGTTCAGGATGAGGATGCCGTCCTTGGCCGTCTCGAAAAGCCGGCGGTACCGGAGCTCGGAAGCCTTCAGCGCCTCTTCGACCCGCAAGCTCTTGGTCGAATGAGCGGCGACGGCGGAAGCCTTTCTGAGAGGCCGCTTTTCGCATTGAGCTTCCATTTTAAATTCTCCTTCGTGTCAGCTGCCTCCCCTTACCCCGCCCCCTGGCCTTATGGGAACGGCCTGTGCAAAAGAGGGCAACTATCTGAATACATGCGTTTTTCATGCCAAGGGAAAAGATTTCAAGCGTCCGTCAAAAGAGGCTGCCGGCCAGGCCGATCGATCCGCTTCCCAGCGCGGAAATCGTCCTCTCAAAAGGGACATTTCCTGTCTGGCAGGACATTTCCTGCCCCCGGGTCTGGCCCGGGCGGTCTCTATCTCCGCTTGATCAACCGGTAAACGATGAGGATCAGGATGGCTCCGAGGATGGCTCCGATGAATCCGGCCGGCTGGCCCTCTCTATACCAGCCGAAATGCTGTCCGATGTAGGTGGCCACGATGGACCCGGCGATACCGAGAAGGATGGTAATGATTATTCCGCCCGGATCCCGTCCCGGCATGAGAAACTTGGCGATGATACCCACCACCAAACCGATCAAGATCGTCCACAAAATATTCATTGCCTCTCCTTATAGCCGATCAGAGGATTCAGCCTTTGGCCTTTTCCTGAGCGGCCTTTTTCAGCTTGTCGTTGGCCATGACGGCGATGTCCACCCGGCGGTTCTTCTGCCGGCCATCGGGCGTATCGTTGGTCACGATCGGCTGCTCTTCGCCGTAGCCTGTGATCAAAAACCTTGCCGACAATACCTCGTGGGCCCCCAGGTATGACGCCACGGACTGCGAGCGCCTCTTCGAAAGGGCCATGTTGTGATCGTCCGATCCGGTGTCGTCCGTATGGCCTTCGATGAGAATGTTGGTATCGGGGTACTTGTTCAGGATAACGGCCAGCTTAGCCAGGTTCGTCTCGCTGACCGGCCGGAGATCGGATTGGTCGATGTCGAAAAGGATCCCGCTGTCGAACGTGATCTTGATCGCTTCCCCGATGCGCTGGATCTCGGCCCCTTCAAGATCCCTCTGCATTTCCGCGGCCTGTTTGTCCATGTAACTCCCGATGATGGCCCCGGCCGCCCCGCCGACAGCCGCCCCGATGATGGCCCCGAGAATCGTGTTCCCGGCGGCCCGGCCGATCACCCCGCCGACGACGGCGCCGCCGGCGCCGCCGATCACGGCGCCCTTCGTCTTCTTGCTCCAGGACGCGCAGTTGACGGTTGCCAGCAAGAAGACCATCACCACCATCACTGTCAGAAATCGTTTCGTGATCATTTTTCCTCCTTTTGTTCTTTAAGCCCTTGCTTTCCCGCGGCTATTTTTTCTTGCCCTTCCCTTGGGCCTTGCCCCGGGCTTCATCCTCGATCTTGCGGTTGCGCTCCCGCGCTCGCGCCGCCTCCTGTTTTTCCTGTCTTTTCTTGGCCTTGGCCAGGGTCTCCATGTGGTCCAGGGAGCCACGGGCATTGGCCTTCATCTGATGGAATGCCGGGGAGCCGGGCTTAATGCCTATGTTCATGGCCATCACGCCCCACCCCCGGCCACGGTTCTTGCTGTATTCCTCGGCGACCACGCCGACGGGCCTCTTGGAGATCCGGGAAAGGGCCGTGGCCATATAGGCGTCTCCATAGCTGAGGCGGTGCCGTTCTTTCGCCTGCCGGATCTCTTCCTCCGGGATGTTGTGCTGCTGGCTGAGCTGGCGGATAAATGCCTCGGGTTCGGCTTCCGCTTGCCTGTTGATCTTCCCCAGCAGGGAATCGAGCTTCCTGTCTCCGGTCTTCGCCTGCTGGACGGAGTTCGCGCCGTGGACGAGCAGACCCAGGAAAACCAGGCATGTCGCTGCAGTAAGGAATTTCTTCATTTCATCCTCCTTTCCTGCCCTGGCCTCTCGCTGTCCCGCGGCTTTCTGCTCTTTAGGACGCCGGGCTCGGGAGAAGCCGTCCATGCTTACTGCCGGATTCATGCCAGGCTCCCCTTAAGGTCTTGGCACGGAAATTGCTATGTCAATTTGTTATGCAAAGGAGGCGTCCATGGAAGTCGATAATCAATTTCGGGTCGGCGAAGCCCTGCTCCTGATCCATCAGAGCATCGGCCGGGGGATCCACATGTCCGGCCTTTACAGCCGCATTTTCGTGCAGGCCGGTTTTCCGGGCGGGAAGATGCGGCCGGGATTCGTCGACTATATCCGGAGCCTGACGTCGGTATTGCACGCCCACCATCTGGCGGAGGACAAGTTGGCGTTCCCCCTGTTAAGGGATCTTCTGCCGGAAGCTCCCTATGAACAGCTGGCCGACGAACATCGCGAATTCACGCCCATCGTCGATGAGCTCCGCTTGAAGATCGAGCGGGCCGTCGAGGACCCGGAGGCCGGGGAATCCCTGGAAAGGATCGACAGCCTTCTGGCCAAGATGTGGGATTCTTGGCGGCCGCACATCGCCGTCGAGGAGACCTATTTTTCGCCGGCCAGGATCGATGCCGTGATGAACGCCGAGGAGCAAATCCAGCTTCTGGCGCGGATGAGCGATGCCAATCAGGAACACTCCGGACCCGATTATCTCGTGGTCCCGTTCACCCTCTTCAATCTCCCCGAGAAGGACCGCACCTATCTTTCGGGCCTCATGCCACCGGTCGTAGCCGAGCACCTTGTCCCGGTCGCCTGGAAAGAGAAGTGGCGACCGATGTCGCCCTTCCTTCTGGTCTAGTGGGGTCGGACCTCAGCATCTCATTCATTAAGAATGAGATAAGCAGTGATCCACCCTCCTAATAAGCTTTGTGCGCTCCCGAAATCGTCGTTTTTAGCCCCAAAATGAATCTGCTGGTAAGCGCTGTCCCGCAGGACATGCAAAAAGAATAGTCCTATCCCTTAAGACAATTTTTCCGGAGAGAACCGATCCGGCGGGACGCATCGACCCGGGCTCCCCGCTGAGGTGATCATCGGTCCCGTCCGCGGCCGTAGCCGAGGAAGAGAGCCGCGGCCAGCACGACCAGAAGGGCCCAGCTGTAGACATTGAACAGGCCGGCCTCAAGCGGGCTGACCGGTGGGATCCCGTAGGGCACGCCGGAGCGGGTGGCGTTGGCCGTCAGGATGACCGGGATGAAATAGGGAAGGATGAAGGGATACGTGGAGACGGAGAGGCTCAGGAGATTGGCCCGGCGGTAGCGCGAGACGCCCCTCTCTTCTCCGATCCGGCGGGCGAACGGGCCCACGGTCAGGACGGCCACGATGCTGTGGCAGGTGACCAGGACGGCCGCGCTCACGGCTCCGACGATCCAGGCTTCGGTCGATCGGGCCGTCCGGGCCTTCGCCGCCGCGGCTTCGACCAGGAGGCGGAGCGGCCCCCCGGCCTCCACGGCGGCCACGAGGCCCATGAGAAGAATGGTGAAAAAGCTGATCCCGACGGCCCTGTTGATGCCGTCGATGATGAAGCTTCCGGCCGTGAATTCCGCCGCATCCAGGGTCAGCAGCCGCCCGGGAGCGAGACGGCCGAGGATCAACCCCAGGGCCGTCCCCGCCAGGAGCCCGAAGAGGAGCCCTTCGAGCAGATGCCGTCCGCGGAGAAGGAGAAAGATGATCAGCGCGGGGGCCAGGAGCATCGGCAGCCCCGCCGGGCCGCCCGCGGCGGGAGCCAAGGGCTGGAGCGCCTTCGTGCCTCCGCCCGGGATCAACGCGAAGGCGGCGAAGGCGACGGCCCCGGCGGGAAGGACGTACCTCAACCGCCGGCGGACCGTGCCGCCGATTTCCGCGCCCTGGCTCAGAGCGCTGGCGATGGTCGTGTCGGAGATGGGCGCGATGCTGTCGCCGAACGTGGCGCCCGCCAGGATGGCCCCGGCCAGGGCGGCGGGGGCCGCGCCGGCCAGGCCTCCCGCGGGAAAGAGGACGGGGCCGCAGATCAAGATGGTCCCGAAGCTTGTCCCGGTGGCCACGGAGACCGCGGCGCAGATCAGGAAGGCCGCCGCGGCGAAGGCGGCGCCTTCCAGGCGGAGTTGTCCGGCGGCCCAGACCAGGCCTTCGACGAGCCCCGTGTCGCTCATCAGCACGCCGACGGCCGAAGCCAGCATCCACGCGGAGATCATGATCATCACGATGGGCTGGGCCATGCCGCGGATGACCGTTTCGCAGTAAACCCGCTTCTCCTTGGCCAGCAGGAGCCCCGCGGCGAGCGACAGGATCAGGATGGGCCAGAACCCCCGCTCGTCCGGAGCGCCCGACAGGGCGACGGTCACGACCCCGGCGACGAAAAGGCCGAACGGCAGGAGAGCGCCCCAGGTGCCCCCGAAAAACCGTATGGTTGGGGCGGCCGGAGCGGACGGGGCGGCCACGTCTCCTCCGGGCGAACTCATGCGATCTTCTCCCGGTTGAGGTCGTACTTCATGATCCGCCCATGGGGCCCCTCCCGGTCTCTTTCCAGGGCGTAAACCGCCCCCGTGGGACCCGCGGCCCGGGCCTGGATGAGGGCGATGGCTTCGCTATCGGCATCGTCCAGTTGAAAGGATCCCAACCGCAGAAGGCGGTCCAGGTGGCGGCTGTCCCGCGCGCCGACGATCACCGCGGCGACCGGCGGCCGTTGCAGGATGTGCCGG
>JAWOHF010000201.1:0-10318 GCA_046496285.1 Candidatus Aminicenantota bacterium | reverse complement strand
CACACGCAGGTCTGGCCGGCGTTGCGATATTTGGAGGCGATGGCGCCCTCCACGGCCGCGTCCAGGTCGGCATCATCGAAGACAATGAAGGGGGCGTTGCCGCCCAGCTCCAGCGATATTTTTTTGACCGTATCGGCGCACTGCCGCATCAGCAGCTTGCCCACGCGGGTAGAGCCGGTGAAGGAGAGTTTGCGCACCAGCGGGTTGCCGGTCAGCTCTGCGCCTACGCTGGCGGGCTGGCTGGTGGTCAGCACATTGAACACGCCGGGCGGGAAGCCGGCTTTTTCTGCCAGCGCCGCCAGCGCCAGGGCCGAGAGCGGGGTCGCTTCCGCTGGCTTGACCACCACGCAGCAGCCGGCGGCCAGGGCGGGCGCTACCTTGCGGGTGATCATGGCATTGGGGAAATTCCAGGGCGTGATGGCGGCCACCACCCCGATGGGCTGCTTGAGTACCAGGATGCGCTTGTCGGCCGCATGGCTGGGGATGATGTCGCCATAGACCCGGCGGGCCTCTTCGGCAAACCACTCCACGAAGGAAGCGCCGTAGCGGATTTCAGCCCGGGCTTCGGCCAGGGGCTTGCCTTGCTCCAAGGTAAGGAGGCGAGCCAAGCCTTCCTCTTGCTCCAGCATCAGGCCGTGCCAGCGGTGCAGCAGGGCGGCGCGGTCACCAGCCGCGCGCCTGCTCCAGGCGGGGAAAGCGGCGGCCGCCGCCAGGATAGCCCGGCGGGTTTCGGCCGCGCCCAGGTCAGGCACTTGAGCGAGGAGGCCTCCATCAGATGGGTTAAAAATGGGGAAAGTGGTACCATCATCGGCCTCGGCCCAGTGGCCATCGATGTAGGCCAGGGTAGCGGGCAGCAGTTGTTTGTCTATTGCATCCATAAAATTTTGCTTGAAAAAGCGTATCCTTGCGGCGTTTTTTAAAGAGCAGCGGTGCTGGGGTAGCAAGCGGCTACCCGCTGCGGCGCGGCAAGGGCTAATTTCGCCATTTTTCCTGGATTCCGTCGAAATATTTGTGAGGGCGAGTGTCTTAATCGTTGTTTTGTGGTCTCAATTATTGCACAGAAAAATTAGACATGGTAACCTGGATAGGTTTTTTTATTCTCATCTTCATCTTCCTGGCGCTGGACCTCGGCGTCTTCAACCGCCGCGCCCATGCCATCACTGCCCGGGAGGCACTGGGGTGGACGGGCATCTGGATTGCCGTCTCCTTGCTGTTCAGTATCTTTATTTATTTTTCCTATGAGGAGGGCTGGGTGTATAACGAGTCGGGGCTCAGCGGGGGCGCGGCTGTCATCAAGTACCTGACGGGTTATCTGGTGGAGAAGGCGCTCAGCATGGACAATATCTTCGTCATGGTCATGATTTTCACCTATTTCAAAGTGCCCCGGCAGTACCAGCACCGGGTGTGCCCGAGATCTCGTTGGCCAGGAGGTCGAGGATGTCCTGCGAGAGGGGGGTGCGGGGCATGACGTTGGGCCGCGGCTGGGGCTGCCCTTGGGGTTGCGCCGTTCCGGGCGCGGTCAGGGTGCCGATGACGAAGACGGCGGAAATGAGGGTGAAGGTGATGTCGCGAACGGTCTTTATCAGATCATTTCTCCTTAGCATGTGCAAAGTGGCACTATTTTTGCCAAAAAAGGGGCCAGAAAGCCCAAAAAAGGCCCCTGAAAATTATTTAATTTATTTATTATCAATTTTTTACAGCAGCCAAGGCGCTTCTGAAGAGGCGGAGGAAGTTGCCGCCGAGGATCTTGCGGATGTCCTCGGGCTTGTAGCCGCGGGCGACGAGCTCCTTGGTGACGTTGGGCAGCAGACCGATATTCTCCAGGCCGACCGGCGTGTCGCTGATGCCGTCGAAGTCGGAGCCCAGGCCGACGTGGTCGGCCTTGCCGGTGACCTTGACGACGTGGTCGATGTGGTCGACGACCGTCTTGACGTCGACGACCGGCAGGGTCTTTCGGACCTCGGCCCAGCGGGCCCGGTACGCGGCCATGAGCTTGTCGCGCGCGGCGGGCTCGAGCCGGCCGGCGGCCATGCGGTCGGCCGGAAGGCCCAGTTCGGCGGCCACGGCGGCGAAGGTCTCCTCCTGCCTGCGGTCGATCTCGCTTCTGAGCAGGCCCGGCCAGAAGTTGATGCCGACGACGCCGCCTTTCTCGGCCAGGGCCTTGAGCATCTCGTCGCTCAGGCTCCGGTGGTGGGGCGAGAGATCCCGGCAGGCGGAGTGCGAGGCGACGACGGGCGCCTTCGAGACCCGCAGGACGTCCCAGAAGGTCTCGTCGTGGGCGTGCGAGACGTCGATGATCATGCCCAGCCTGTTCATCTCCTCGATGACCTGTTCGCCGAACTTGGTCAGCCCGCCGTGGACGGGCTCGGGGTCGCCCGAGGCGTCGGCCCAGTCCGTCGCCGTCCAGTGGGTCAGGGTCATCAGCCGGACGCCCGACCGGTAGAAAGCGCGCAGAAGGCTGAGGTCGTTCTCGATGGCGTAGCCGCCTTCGATCGCGGCCAGGACCCCGATCTTGCTCGCGTTGCGGGCGGCGTTGAGCTCCTCGACCGAACGGACCAGGGCCAGGTCGTCGGGGTTGTCCTCGACCAGGCGGTGGAGGGCGTCGAGCTGCTTGAAGATCGTCTTCGCCGCTTGGCTCTTCTCGAGCTCGCTCCGCGGCGGGCCGACGAAGGAGGCGAAGACCTGGAGGTCGACGCCCCCGCGCCGCAGCTTGGGGATGTCGACGTGGCCCTTGGGCAGGTCGAGGCGAAGGTCTTCGCCTGCGACGTACCGGCCTATCGTGTCACAGTGGAGGTCGGCGACGAAGGCGTCGCGGTGGAGGAAAAGCGTCCGGTGGACGGGGTCGAGGAGATTGTCTTTGCTCATGGCAAGTTGGGTCAGGATCTCATAGTGGTAGCGCCCGGCCAGGGCCAGAAGATCGGGATCGATCGTCTCGGCCCGGTCGCCGGGGAAGTGGTACTCGGGGTGATGGTCGTCGAGCCGGCGGGTCAGGACGTCGCCCGTCCGCAGGCTGATGGCCGGGACCAGCTTGGCCCAGAACGAGGTGTGGTCGGAGCCGCGGTAGTTGGGCCGCGGGCGGAGCTTCTCCCGCAGGTCGGGGCTCAGGCCGCGCTCGATGACGGCGAACAGCTCGGCGAATTCCCCCATGCCGCCGACGAGCAGGTTGGGGTCGCCCGTGCCGACCATGTCCATGTTCATGTAGAGAACCGTCTTGTCGAGCGGGAAGACGGGATGCTCGACATAGTGGCGCGAGCCGTGAAGGCCGAGCTCCTCGGCCGCCCAGGCGGCGAAGACGACGGTCCGGGCCGGCTGGAACTTGCCGGCCGTGAGCGCGCGGGCCAGCTCGAGGATGACGGCCACCGAGGCGGCGTTGTCGTCGGCCCCGTTGTAGATCCAACCGTCCACGCCTGCGCCGATATGATCGAGGTGGCCGCCGACGACCAGGGCCTCGTTCTTGAGCTTCGGGTCGCGGCCGGGCAGGATGCCGATGACATTGGGGGCCGTCCGGTCTTCGCGGACGAAGTGGGCCTCCATCTCGACCGACACGCCGACGTCGACCGTGTGGGACTTACGGGTCCTCAAGGTCCTGCTGACCAGGTCCCGCCAGCTTTTGTCGACCGAGTAGAAGGCGTCGTCGGCGAAGTTCCGGCCGGCGCGCAGGACAACGAAGCCCTCGGGGCATTGGCCGGGCCGCAGGGCCCCGAGCCTTGGCCTCCGCCCGGTCGCCGGGTCGGGCTCGGCGACGTCCATCTCGATGAGCCCCACGGCGCCCTTTTCGGCGGCGGTCTTGACCTTCTTCTCCAGGTTCCACTCTTTTTTCGCGTCGTCGGAGGCGAACGGCGGCAGGTCGGCCATGACCATGATGATCTTTCCCTTGAGCTCGAGCCCGGCGTAATCGTCCCACCCCTCCTTTTCCGAGGAGAAGCCGTGTCCGACGAAAACGAGAGGCCCTTTGACGACCCCCGAGCCGGTCCCGGTGACGGGCGTGAAATCCCGGCCTCGGCCGGCGAAGAAGACTCGGCGGGCGGGGGAGACGATCTCGAGGCGGGCGGGCCGCGGGAAGTGGCTCCAGTTTGGGAGCTTGACCTCCTGGAACCAGCCGCCGTTGTCGCCGCCGGGCTGGAGCCCGGCCTCCTTCATCTTCGCGGCCACGTATTCGGCGGCCCGGCGGTATTCGTCCGTCCCGGAGCGGCGGCCCTGATACTCGTCGGAGGCCAGGTGTTGGACGTGAGCCAGGGCCCGACGGCCGTCGGGCAGGACCTGGGCGGCCAAAGCGGCGGCCGCGCCGAAGGCGATCAGGGCGATGGCGGATCGTTTGATGGACATGGTCTTTAACCTCTCTTTTTCAGGACCGCGAGGACGGCCTCGAAGGACGGGGGCGGCGGGGCTTCGACCGTCACCCGGCCTCCCGCCGGGAGGGCGAATTCGATCGACAGGGCGTGGAGCATGAGCCGGGGGAAACGCTCCTGCAGCCCGCGGTCGCCGTACTTCCGGTCGCCGACGACCGGGTGGCCCAGGCTGTAGAAGTGGACTCGGATCTGGTGGCGCCGGCCCGTGGCCGGGCGGGCTTGGACGAGCGTGAACGCGCTGAGCCGCTCGGCGACCTCCCAATCCGTGACCGACGGTTTCCCGCGCTCCTGATCGACGCCCATTCGGCCCGAGCCGAACTCGCGGATGGGCCGGTCGACACGGCCGCGCTCGCCGGTCATCTGGCCGTGGACGAGGACGAGATAGGTTTTGCGGACGGCCCGGCGGTCGAACTCGGTGTTGAGGTGACGGTGGGCGTCGGCGTTCCTGGCGAAGACGATGACCCCGCCGGCCTCCCGGTCGAGGCGGTGGACGGGGTAGAGCTTCCCGGGATGGACGTCCTTGAGGAGCTCGGGCAGGCCGCCGCGGCCGGCCTCGGAGATCGACAGCACTCCCTCGGGCTTGTCGACGGCCAGGTAGTCGTCGTCCTGGTAGAGGATCCTCGGTCCGGGCCCCGTCACTTCTTCGCCTTGAACGATTTCCCTTCGAGCCTCTTGCGGGCCAGCTCGCGCTCTTCCGCCATTTCGGGGAGGAGGTCGGGGTGGGGGTCCATCGACAGGACGAACTCCAGAGCTTCGCGGGCCTTGTCGATCTCGTCCAGGGCCGCGTACGTGTCGGCGAGATAGATGTAGGTCAGGCCGACCCGGGGCTCGTGCTCCAGGGACTTCAGGAGGTGTTCGAGAGACTTCTTCTTGCTGCCGCCGGCGAACCCGGGGAGCTCGTAGAAGACGCGCCCCAGGACCCGGTCGGGGCCGCCCATGTCGTGGCCGGGCTCTATCTCCTCGGTCCGCCGCATGCACTCCTTGATGGGCTTGACCAGGGCCAGGCTCTTGAGGACGCCCTTGGCCTCGCCGTAGACGCCGTAGCAGACGCCCAGCCAGAAATGGCCCTCCGGCCTGTCGAGGTCGGCCTGGACGGCTTTCCTGGCGTGGTAGATGCCCATCTCGAAGATCCGCCTCTTGGACGTTTTGTCCGCCGTCTGATCGCCGATCCAGTACCCGGCCCGGGCCATCCGCCAGTAGGCTCCATAGGCGTCCTCGCCGGCGGCCAGGGCCTCCTGATACTTGGCCAGGGCGGCCACGGCCTGACCGCTCTGGCCCCGGAGCGCGAAGCACATGTCGCCCTGTTCCGTCAGGGTCTGGGCGCCGAGGGCCGGGGCCGCGATCGTCAGGGCCACGGCCGCGAAGGCGGTCGTCAGAAGGATCTTGACGGGCATCGTGCGGGATCTCTCGAAGCGATTTATAGCACAAATGCGCATACCGGACAAACCGCGCCCACTCCGTGCCGAACTGAGCCCGGTTTGGACGGGCTTCGGGCGGCTCCTCTCGCGGCGCACCCCCGCCGTGCTCGCCGCTCCAAAGCGCTCTTCGGCATCAGCGGCTGCGCGCGGGCGGGGGCCCCCGCACCGCTGCGTCTCCGCCCTACGCCCTCCGGCAGCCCGCGATGTAGAGGTAATCTTCTCCTGATTCCGGAGAGCCTGGGCACAAGTGATGTCGAGAGGGATCGCCCTTGCCCAAATACCTTCAGGCGAATCCTGGGGATCGGGAGTAGGACAACTACTTTTCTGGCTTATCCGGCAGGGGCGGGGCGGTCAGGTCGGGCGCCGGGTCGCCGAAGATGTAGTGTCCGAACCAGTCCAGGTTATGGTGCATGACGGCCCGCATGGACTTGGGCTTGGTGATGCCGTGCCCGTAGCCCTTATAGACGACCATCTCGACCGGGACCTTGCGGTCCTCGAGGCCCTGCCGCAGCTCGTAGGCGTTGGGGATGGGCACCCGGCGGTCGAACTCGCCGTGTTGGATGAGGGTCGGGGTGGCCGCTTTCTTAATGTAGGTCATGGGCGAGGTCTTGGCGTAGACGGCCGGGTCGTCGGCCGGGTTGGCCCCGAGGTAGTTGATGGTGAAGGGCGTGATGTCGGTGTTGTAGTAATAGGTGGCCCAGTTGGAGATCCCGGCCCCGACCGAGATGGCCTTGAAGGCCCGTGACGAGGTCGTCAGGAAGGCCGAGATGTAACCGCCCTGGCTCCAGCCCATGCAGCCGACACGGGCCGGGTCCACCCAGCCCTTCTTGACCAGGTGTTCGACGCCGGAGAGAACGTCCCAGGCGTCGCCGACGCCGAGGTTGCGGACGTTGAGGCGGCGGAACTTCTCGCCGTAACCGGCGCTGCCACGGTAGTTGACCTTGAGGACGAGCGCCCCGCGGGCGGCCCAGATGTCGGCCGGGTAGTAGCGGAGGTCGGCGGCCAGGATGGGCCGGTCGACGCCCGTCGGCCCGCCGTGGATGACGCAGAGCAGGGCGTATTTTTTGGCCGGGTCGAAATCGGCCGGTTTAACGAGCACCCCCTCGATCTCCGCCCCGTCCTTGCTCTTCCAGGAGACGACCTCGCGCGTCCCGAGAACGAAGCCGGCGACCTGGTCGGTCATCCGGGTCAGCGTCTTCGGCGCCCGCGGCGGCCCGGAGACGGCGAGCTCGCCGAGGGTCGTCCCCGAGTGGGACACGAAGGCCATCCGCTTACCGTCGCTCGAGAACGAGAATCCCGAGACGACGGCCGAGTCCGGAGCACTGACGCGCTCGATGCGCAGGGTCTCCGGGTCGAGCCGGAAGAGGTGCCCAGCCGTCTTCTGCGAGGCCGAGAACCAGATGCCGTCCGCGTTCCAGGCGACGGCGTAGGGGTTCTCGTCGAAGGCGTCGGTCAGCGAGCGCACCGGGCCGCCGGCGGCCGGGACGAGCGCCAACCGTGAGTTGAGGGCGAAATAGGAGGTCCGTCCCATCGCGGAAGAGAATAGGATGGAGCGCCCGTCGGGCGACCAGAGAGGCGAGGAATCCGGCCCGGGCTGGGAGACGATCCTCCTCACTTCTTCGTCCTCCAGGTTCAGCACGAAGACGTCGGAGGTCCCGCCGTGGATGAGGTCGGGGTTGGCGGCGGCGCTGAAGGCGATCCTCTTTCCGTCGGGAGACCAGTCGAAGCCGCCCACGGTGAAGTCGTTCCCGCTCGTGCGCCAGCGGCCGGGCTGAGGCGAGCCGAGGGCTTCGGCGACGTCCACGGTCCAAAGATGGGAGTGCCGGTACTCGCGGCGGACGACCTCGTAGTCGCCGTAGCGCTCCTTGCGGTCCTTGGACTCCTTCGAGACCGGGTCGGAGGCGGTGAAGGCGATCGTCTGGCCGTCGGGCGACCAGGCGTAGCCGCCGACACCGGTTTCCGCTTTGGTCAGCTGGACGGCCTCGCCGCCGTCGGGGCTGATGACGAACAGCTGCGACTTGTCGTCGGCCCGGCTCGAGGTGAAGGCGATCCACCGGCCGTCGGGCGACCAGGAGGGGCCGGACGAGGACTTCTTGCCGCGGGTCAGCTGGAAGGCCTTGCCCGTGGCGGCGTCGGCCAGCCAGATCTGGGTGACGTAGGCGTCCTGGTCGAGGTCGGTTTCCGTTACCGTGTAGGCGACCTTGGCCCCGTCGGGCGAGATCTGCGCTCCGCCGACGGATTTGATGGCCAGCAGGTCCTCGACCGTCGGGACGCGCTTGGCCGTTTCGGCCCGGACCGGAACGGATAAGCCGAACGATACGATGATGAGGGTTATGGCAAGCGGGATCATAACTCGAGATCTCATGATGCGGGACCTCCTTCGGTCAGGATCGATACGGACAACGCCGACGCGTCGGCGACGCCCTATTCTTGTCGCTTCTCTCAGGTCTTGTCAAGGCGCGCGGAGCCGGCCGGAGGCGCGATGTCCCGTAATTTATGACGCTCCGGCCACAAGAAAGGTTCTTCTCCCGTTTCCGGGGGTGTGGGGGGCTAAGGGGGATATCTATCGGCGATGCTCACAAATGAAGATTCCCGGAATCGGGAGGAGAACCTGTGAGGCGGCCGCCGGCGGTCAGACCGTCCCTGAGCCGTAATCTTCGGGCGTGTCGATGTCGCGCAGGATGTCGGGGTCGTCGATCTCGACCTCGAGGACGTCGGCGGCGTGAGCGTGAACGACTTCGCGCAACGTGCCCTCCGGGCCGAGAGCGACGATCTCGGCTCCATATTTCTTGTCGATGAGCACGGGGTGGCCGCGCCGGCCTCCGTGGACGGGAAGGACGATCCCCTTGCGGGTCTCCCGATGATGGGCGACGAGCTCGTCGACCGTCTCGGCCTTGATGAACGGCTGGTCGCCGAGCATGACGACAACCGCCGTGGCCTTTTCCGGCAGGGCTTCGAACCCGGTCTGGACCGAGGACAGCATGCCGCGCTGCCAATCCGCGTTGACGGCGAACGTCACCGGGTACGGGGCGAGCTTCTCCCGGACGCGCGCTTCGTCGGCGCCGAGGACGACGACGATGCCCTGGAGGCTCGCATCGAGGGCCGCGCGGACCACGCGTTCGACGATCGTGCCGTCGCCGAACGGGAGCAGCATTTTCTGGGTGCCCATGCGGCGCGACCCGCCGGCGGCCAGAATGACGGCCCAGATCACGGGCCGGCCCCCTTGGCTTGGATGGACCGGACGAGGACGAGCTCGGCGGCGATGCTGACGGCGATCTCCTCGACCGTCTTGGAGCCGATCTCGAGACCGATCGGGGTGTGGACGCGGTCCCACGCGTCCTCCGCGCACCAGTCCCGCTCGAGGAACTCGCGGCGCATGGTCCCGACCTTGCTCCTGCTGCCGATCATGCCGACGTAGGCCGCCGGGCGGCCGAGACAGGCCCGCAGGGCCTCCGCATCGCGCTCGTGGCCGCGGGTGACGACGACGAAGTAGTTGTCGGGGGAATCGGCGATGTCGCGGACGGTGGAAGCGATGTCGCCGGCGACGATCGTGTCCGCGTCCGGGAGGCGGGCGCGGTTGGCGAATTCGCCTCGATCGTCGATCACGGTGACGTGGAAGTCGAGGAGGCTCCCGAGATGGGCCAGGGCCTGGCCGACGTGGCCGGCCCCGGCGATGATCAGCCGCGGCAGAGGCCGGACGGGCTCCAGGAGGACGAGCGTCCGGTCCGATCTGTGGAGCCGGACCCGGCCCGAGACCAGCGCGCCGCGGGTCATCTCGGGCGTCAGGCCGGTCCCGAGCAGAGGGGAGCCGGCCGGGATGTCCCCGCCCGGCAGCCACTCGCGCCGGACATCGACCTCGTCTCCCTCGACGGGAACGACGAGCGAAGCCAGGACGCCGGCGATCCCCTCGCGGATGCCGTCCCGGACCGCTTCGAAAACTCTCGAGTGTTCCTCGCTGAGGGGAGCGACGAGAACGGACGCCAGCCCGCCGCAGATGGCCCCTTGCGAGTCGCCGGGGTCGGCGTCGAGCCGGAAGCGGGCCAACCGGCAGCGGCGGTCCTGAAGGGCGACGCCCGCGATGGCTTGGGTCCGGGCTTCCAGAACCCCTCCCCCGACCGTGCCGGCCACAAGGCCGCCGGCCGAGAAGACGGCCGAGGCTCCCGGGACCTGCGGGGTCGAGCCCTCGGTTTCGACGATCGTGGCCAGGGCCAGCCCCTCGGCCGCGGCCAGCGATTCGAGGAGCTTCGGGAAGCTGTCCTTCATCCCGCGACGGCCAGGACCGCCTCCTTGAGGGCCGCCCGGACGAGGTCGAGCTTGTCGCGGAGGACATCGAGGATGAAATCCCGGCGGCTGACGCCGCTGGCTCTCTTGCCGTTCGGTCTTTCGTCCATGGGGACCTCCAGCGAAGCGGTCAGTGTCAGATGAGGCGGATGAGGGCCAGCGCGGCCAGGGACAGGGCCACGACCGCCGGGGACAGGCGCTGGGCGAGGGCCAACCCGTGAGCGGAGAGCCGCGTCTCGAGGGCGGCGACGCGGGCCCCGGCGGCAAAGC
>JAWOHF010000191.1:0-2591 GCA_046496285.1 Candidatus Aminicenantota bacterium | reverse complement strand
CTTGAGACATCCGTCCCGGCCCTGGCTCCTCGCGACCTTGCCGATGAGGACGAGATCAGCCTTTTTCAATGATCTCCAGGTTGAATCTCCTCTTGAGCTTCATCCCCGCCGCGCCGAGGATGATCCGGATGGCCCGGGCCGTCCGGCCCTGCTTGCCGATGACTTTGCCGAGGTCTTCCTGGGCGACTTTGAGCTCAAGGATCGTAGTCTGCTCCCCTTCGAGCTGGGTTACCACCACTTTCTCCGGGTTGTCCACCAACGCCTTGGCGATCAATTCCACAAGTTCCTTCACGGTGACCTCCTTTATGGTTAGGCTTCTTGCGTGGGTTTCGCGCGTGCAGCGCCCTTGCCTGCCTTATCCAGCAAGGACTGAACGGTTCTCGACGGCCGGACACCCTTGGCCAGCCACTCGTTGGCCCGGGCGAGGTCGATCTTGACGGCGGCCGGCTCTTCCAGGGGGGCGTAAGTGCCGAGGGTGTCCAGGGCCTGGCTCTGCCGGGCCCTCTCGGAGTCCATCACGACGATCCGGTAGGTCGGTCTTTTCTTCGTGCCGAATCTCATCAAGCGCATGGTGATCATTGTGTTATCACTTCCGTGGTAGAGTAAAGTGCTGCAAAATCATACCGGAATTCGGGGGGCAAGTCAACAACTGTCCCGGTCTGGAGCGACAAAACTCAAGGCAGAGAAACCGGCCGGCGGGTCCGGAAGGAGGCCTGGACATGGCAAACGTCTATTATGTCGGGGATTGGGCCGTGCTCACGGGACCGGTCTTCGCGGAAACGCCTTTCCACTATTCCCCCAAGGGGCTGGACATCTTCAACTACGGCAAGTGGCTGAAGGACGCCCTGGAATCCACGGGGAAGCACACCGTCACCTCGGTCCCCTCCTGGGATTTCTACAACAAGCTCGGCCCGGGCGACTACGAGGCCGTCCTGGCGGCTCACGACGTCCTCATCTTCAGCGACGTCGACGCCAAGCTCTTTCAGCTGGCCCCGAGCTTCTTCGACCGGGAGAAGTTCGGCACCCGGACCCTGACCTATCCGGACCGGGTCCGCCTGACCGTGGAGGCCGTCAGGGAGGGAAAAGGGGCGCTCTTCCTCGGGGGCTGGTACTCCTTCACGGGCGAGCTGGGCAAGGGAGGCTGGGGACGGACCCGCCTCCGGGAGCTCCTCCCCGTCCGCTGCCTGGCTTTCGAGGACCTCGTCGAGAGCACCGAGGGGTTCGACCCCGAGCTGACCGCGGCCGGGGAGCGCGTCTTCAAGGACATCAACTTCCGGACCATGCCGCCCATCCTGGGGTACAACAAGACCCTGTCCATCCCCGAGGGACGGATCCTGCTCAAGGTCAGGGACACCGAGGACCCCCTGGTCGCCGTCAGGACCTTCGGCCGCGGCCGGGTTCTGGCCTACACCTCCGACCCGGCCCCTCATTGGGGATGCAATTTCGTCTTCTGGGAGGACTACGCCGCCTTCTGGCTCGATTGCTTGGACTACGTCCTGGACCGCAAATAGGGCCCCGCCCTATTTCAGGCCGCCGAGCATCTTGCGAACCTGGGGTTTGCCCATCATCTTCCGCATTTCCAGGAACTGTTTGACCAGCTGGTTGACCTCGTGAACGGGCCTCCCGCTGCCCCGGGCGATGCGGCGGCGGCGGCTCCCGTCGAGAGCCCGGGGGTCCTGCCGCTCGTCGGGCGTCATGGAGTTGATGATGGCCTCGAAATGAGCGATCTTGCGGTCGTCGACCTGGACCTTTGACAGGCCCTTGAGCGGCCCGACCTGGGGGAGGTGGCCCAGGAGATCGGCGAAAGACCCCATTTTCTTCATCTGGACGATCTGTTTCTTGAAATCCTCGAGCGTGAACTCCTGTTTGCGGAGCTTGCGGGCCAGCTCCTCGGCCTCCTCGCGGTCGGCCCCCTCCTCGGCTTTCTCGATCAGGGACAGGATGTCCCCCAGGCCCAGGATGCGGGAGGCCATCCTCTCCGGGTGGAAGACCTCGAGCTTGTCCGGTTTCTCCCCGACGCCGATGAACTTGATGGGTCGGCCGGTGACCGAGACGATCGACAGGGCCGCGCCGCCCCGGGCATCGCCGTCGAGCTTGGTCAGGATGACGGAGGTCAGACCTATCCGGTCCTCGAACGCCTGGGCGCTGCGGACGGCGTCCTGGCCGGTCATAGCGTCCCCCACGTAGATCGTCTCGGCCGGGGCCAGGATATCCTTGACCAGGCGCAGCTCGGTCATCAGGTCCTCGTCGACGTGGAGGCGGCCGGCGGTGTCGACGATCAGGGGATCGTAGCCCTTGTTGGACGCGGCCAGAAGCAGGTCCTTGAGGGCCTCCTTGGGCGAGGCCATCCGGGCCGCGGTCATCTCGTAGAACGGCAGGCCCAGGGACCCCGCGATGGTCTTCAGCTGGTCCTGGGCGGCCGGGCGCTTGAGGTCGAACGAGACGAGAAGGGGGCTCTTGGAGAGGCCGGACACCCAGCGGGCCAGCTTGCCGCAGGTCGTCGTCTTCCCGCTGCCCTGGAGGCCGACCAGCATGAAGACCGACGGCGGCCGGGAGGCGAAGATCAGGGGCTTCTGCTGCCCCCCCAGGAT
>JAWOHF010000078.1:0-5589 GCA_046496285.1 Candidatus Aminicenantota bacterium | reverse complement strand
GAACTCAAAAGGAAATTCAACCGGCATATAGAACATGCCGTCATAAACGAAAATTTCCGACACCTGGTCACCTATCCAGGTTCGCAGAACATCAACTTGCCGACCAGAATGGACGTGCACGATTCGCGGCCGAGGAAGTCTTCATAGCCCTCGCTCTCCGGGCTCCTGCCGGCGGTCAGGGCCCCGGCCATAAAGACGGCCAGGACGAGCAGGCCGCTCCAGGTGATCAGGCGTCTCAGCTTCATTGTTGCCTCCCTTAGGGATTGTGCCTTCATTTCTTATCGGGTTCGGTCAGAATGTCGAGGGCCCGGACGGCCTTGTCCCACCAGGGGGGGTTGGCCACCGGGATGCGGCCGCTTCTCCGCTTTTCGATGTCATACTGGCCCAGGTGGTTGTACTTGACCCAGATGTCGTCGCCGAGCTTCCACCAGGCGTCGACGACCGTGTCGGCATTGTTGAGACAGAAGCCGGTCAGGAACTTGGCGGCCTGGGCCGGCTTCTTCTTGTAGAGGTCGAGGGCCTGCTTGTCGATCTCGGGAATGCGGGCAATGATCTCGGCCTCGTGCTTGACCTGGGCGGCCTCGACGTCCTTGATGATGGCGTTGTAGGCGACCTGGGTGTGGAAGTCGACGTAGTCGAAGGCCCAGCGGGCCGACCGGCGGTCGACGACGAAGTGATCGCCGACCGTGAACGACGCCGGGACGGCCGTGATGCCGGCATAGAAGGGGATGTAGCAGGACGTGTCTTGGACACCCAGGGCGATCCAGACGATGCCCCCGATCGGATCGGGAAGCCACGAGCGGCACTGGGTCAGGGTCGTGTACTCGACGTTGGGGACACTGATCAGCCGCGTACCCCTGTAGTAGTGCGGATTCTGGAACGGCCCACCGCGGATGCCGCGAACGGGATCGAAGACCGTGCCCTGGGACTTGTCCCGGGTCAGGGCCATGACGTCCTGGACCGAGAGCTTCTTGTCCGGCTTGACCGAGAACGGGAAGTCCATGTTGGGCAGTTCCGGCTTGAATTTCTGGGACGGGGCGACGAGGTCGAAGAACCGCCACATCCGGGACCGGCGGCCCTGGGTGCTCACGGCGCTGCCTTCGGCAGGCGAATAGGCCCTCTTCCAATTGAAAGGCTTGCCGCCCTTGGGGTCGTAGAGGCCGTTCTCCACGGCGAACGACACGACGTGGGCCGAAGCCATGAAGAAGTCCTTGTTGCCGAGGTCGATCTCGCCGATGCGCGACTCGTTGGGACAGACCGAAACGTGGTCGTCGGGGACCCGCTGGGCGCACCAGACGGCGCCGGGCTTGCCGCTTTCGGGCGTCCACAGCGGACCGGCCGGCATGATCTCGAAGATCCAGGCCTCCTTCGGGTCGGCCACGGCCAGCATCTCGCCGCCGTCGTGATGCCCGTATCCGTACTGCTCGGCCAGGGAACCCATCAGGGCGATGGCCTCGCGGGCCGTCCGGCAGCGCTCCATGGCCAGAAGGGTCAGCATGGTGATGTCCAGGGCCGGCGTCGGCGTGGGGTTGGAGAGCTTGCGGACGTTGCCGATGGTCGATTCGCCGATGGCCAGCTGCTGGTCGTTCATGTAACCGAACATGCCGTGGTGATAGCCGTAGGTCCGCGGCGGCTGGGGGATCTCGACGCCCGTGAAATCCTTGAGGACCAGGTCCCACTTGAGCCCCTCCGAGGGCGGCCAGGTCTTGTACTGGGAGATGTGGTAGAGCTTGCGCAAAGCCCCCGGCTTATGGTCGGCCGGCGGGACGTGGCGCCAGGTCCAGTCACAGATGCCGCAGTCGCAGGTGTGGGTCGTCATGGTCGACCCGTCCGTCGAAGCATCCTTGGCCACCAGGATGGACGTGCAGGCCTCGAGGCGATCGGCAAAGGGGTCCTCGGCGGACCGCAGGCCCCGGTCCGAGAGGACCAGCCCTCCGGCCAGGAAGACGGCCAGGACGAGCAGCGCGCTCCAAGAGATCAGGCGTCTCAGGTTCACTGTTCCCTCCGTATCGTCTTATCGGGTTATCGCTTTTCGGGTTCTGTCAAGACGTCGATGCCCCTGACGGCCCTGTCCCACCAGGGCGGATTGGCCGTCGGGATGCGGCCGCTGCGCCGCGTTTCGGTGTTGTATTGGTTCAGGTGGTTGTACTTCACCCAGAGGTCGTCGCCGAGCTTCCACCAGGCGTCGATGACGTTCTTGGCATTGTTCAGGCAGTATCCGGTCAGGAGCTTGACGGCTTCCCTGGGGCTTTTCTTGTAGAGTTCCATGGCCCGCTGATCGATCTCCGTCGTACGGACCACGGCGGCGTCCTCCCATGTCTTGCGAGCATCCTCGACGTCCCGGATGGCGGCGTTGTAGACGACCTGGGTGTGAAAGTCGACGTAGTCGAAGGCCCAGCGGGCCGAGCGGCGGTCGAGGACGAAGTGGTCGCCGAGGGAGAACGAAGCGGGGATCTCGGTGGCCCCGGCGTAGAACGGAATGTAACAGGAGGTGTCCTGGGCCCCCAGAGCGACCCAGACGATGCCCCCGATCGGGTCCGGAAGCCACGACCGGCATTGGGTCAGCGTCGTGTACTCGACATTGGGGACGCTGATCAGCCGGGTCCCTTTGTAATAGTTGGGGTTCTGGAACGGGCCGCCGCGGATGCCTCCTACGGGATCGTAGACCGTGCCCTGGGACTTGTCCCTGGTCAAGGCCATGAGGTCCTGGACCGAGAGCTTCTTGTCCGGCTTGACCGAGAACGGGAAGTCCATGTTGGGCAGTTCCGGCTTGAATTTCTGGGACGGGGCCAGAAGGTCGAAGGCCCGCCACATCCGCGACCGGCGGCCTTGGGTGCTCGCGGCGCTGCCTTCGGCGGGGGAGTAGGCCCTTTTCCAGCTGAAGGGCCGGCCGCTCTTGGGGTCGTAGAGGCCGTTCTCCACGGCGAACGACACGACGTGGGCCGAAGCCATGAAGAAATCCTTGTTGCCGAGGTCGATCTCGCCGATGCGCGACTCATTGGGGCAGACCGAGGCGTGGTCGTCGGGGACCCGCTGGGCGCACCAGACCGCGCCGGGCTTGCCGCTCTGGGGCGTCCACAGCGGACCGACCGGCATGATCTCGAAGACCCATATCTCGTGGGGATCGGAGACGGCCAGCATCTCGCCGCCGTCGTGATACCCGTAGCCATGCTGCTCGGCCAGGGCACCCATCAGGGCGATGGCCTCGCGGGCCGTCCGGCAGCGCTCCATGGCCAGGAGGGTCAGCATGGTGATGTTCAGGGCCGGCGTGGGCGTACGATTGGAGAGCTTGCGGACGTTGCCGATGGTCGACTCGGCGATGGCCAGCTGCTGGTCGTTCATATAGCCGAAGACGGAATGGTGATAGCCGTAGGTGCGCGGCGGCTGGGGGATCTCGACGCCCGCAAAATCCTTGAGGACCATGTCCCATTTCTGGCCCTCGGAGGGCGGCCAGGTCCTGATCTGGTCGATGTGGTAGAGCTTCCGCATCGCCCCCGGCTTGTGGACGGCGGCCGGGACGTGGCGCCAGGTGAAGTCGCAGACCCCGCAATCCGCGGCATGAGTGCTCATGACGGACCCGTCCGAGGACGCGTCTTTGCCCACCAGGAAGACCGTGCAGGCTTCGAGAGGGTCGGGGAAGAGCTCGTCGGCCGCGGCCCCGGCGTGCCGCTCCGCGAGCGCCAGGGCTCCCGCGAAAAAGGCCGCGACAGTGATGACCAAGATCGAGATGATGGCCGGCTTTCGGATGAACATGTGTCATGCCTCCCGTGCGAACATGGCGGACAAGGCCGATCAATGCATGAGGACGGTCCCGGGGGCCGCCTTGGACGGATCGGCGAAGTAATGGCCGACGCCGTTCTCGAGGATCTCGGCGTAGCGTGGCACTCCCTTGACTACGAGGGCCCGGTCCGCGTTCCTTCTCGAGAACTGGCGGAATATCTCGAGGGTCGTCGAGCAGTGCTGGCCGACCCGCTTTTCCAGGGACCATCCCGTCTCGTCATAGGGGACGAACAGCTTCTTTTTCTTCGACAGGCTGAGCAGGAAAGGGTCTTTGCCGTCCAGGAAGAACTCCACCGTCTTCGGCCCCGTGGGTTGGTCGAGAAAGGGGATGGGCGCTTCGAGGAGGAAGGGCAGGGCGTCGGAATGGTCGCCGATCTCGCGGTGGGAAAGGCCGTGGAAGCGCGGCGGCGAGGGCTCGACGTGACTCTCGAATCCTTCCGCGGCCTTGACCGTCAAGGCCGCCATCGTGGCGATGCGGACCGACTTCTCGGGCGCGACGATGCAGTTGGTGACCGGGAACATGGTCTCCGCCCCGTGGATGTCGATGGCCAGGTCCATCTTCTCCCGGCGCATGAGCTCCATGGCCCCGAAGGTCACTCTCTCCATCGGAAGTCCGTCGGGCCGGCCCGGCCAAGTCCGGTTCGTGTTGCGGGCGTCGATATAGGAGAGAAGCTGTTTGGTCGGGTAATGGATGGTGACGTCCGGGTCGGGCCACTGGTCGAGCGGAGAGGCGTCCCTGTTCCCGAAGCGGAACCGCTTCGAACCCCATTCCGTGGGGACGTCGAAATAGAGAGGGTAGCCGTCGCCGGGACGGGTGTTGCGCCCGGCGCTGGCGTTGAAGAAGGGGATGACGTAGAGCGTTCCTTTTTCGACGACCGCGTGTTCGATGAAGATCAGGGCCGTCAGCATGCCTTCGGGTTCGCTGGCGTGGGTGTTGCCCATGACCAGGGCTTTGCCGCCCGGCTCCTTCCCTTGGAGCACGAAGACCGTGGTGTCGGCCGCCGTGCCCCGGAGGCCCGGCGAAAGCTCGCTCAGCCGGAAGGCGGACGTCACCCCCGGGCCCTTGACGACCGGGACGCCGAAATGACGGTGACGATACAGAGGCAGGCCTCCCCAGAGGACGAATCCGGCCAGGGCGGCCGCCAGGCTCGCTTTAACGATCGCTTCACGTCTCATGGCACGGTTCTTTCACTTGACGCGGAGAAGCCGCAAGATGAGGGGGACCATGACCAACAGGTAGAGGACGAGCCGGTCCCGGCTCACTTTTTCGCGGACGAAATTCCAAATGACGAGCCCGAGGAGGAAGGCCGTCAGGATGTAATAGGCGATGGTGATAAGGCTCATCTCAGGCCCTCACATGCTCCACCTGACAAGAAATGCCAGCCGCGAGCTGAACAGGACCATCAGCATCCCGACGGCGGTGACGACCAGCCAAGGGAGCCAGGTCGAGGCCAGGAAGCTCCGGTACGAGCCCGTATACCCTGTGACCATGGTGCTGAGCCGTCCGATGAGGGCCGTCGGCGGCAACCCGTCCCCGAGGGGCCAGAGAAGGCTCAGGCCGGCGATGACCACGGTCGCATGGAAGCCGAGCGAGTCGAGGTACCAGATCAGGGGGATGCCGATGATGGCCGCCCCGCCGTAGGTCAACACGCCTTCGGAAAAGGGAATGATGACGGGCAGGAGCAGGAACAGGAGAACGAGGGGCGTCGAGATGACGGCGAAGGACAGGAGACCGCGCACGCCGGTCACGGTCATGACCTGCTGGAGCATCCCGACGACGACCATGGTCGAGAGAAGGGGCAGAAGCCG
>JAWOHF010000039.1:0-6410 GCA_046496285.1 Candidatus Aminicenantota bacterium | reverse complement strand
CCGGCCCCCAGGGGCACCTCTTCATCGTCGGCGGCGGGGACCGCGACGCGCCCTTGATGGGGCGCTTCGTCGAGCTGGCCAAAGGCTTCGGCACAGGCCGGATCGTCGTTTTCACCATGGCCAGCGGCGTGCCGCTCGAGGTCGGGCCGGAGACCGTCGCCGAGTTCCAGTCCCTCGGTGCCGCCGAGGTCGTCTTCCACCAGCTGACCCGCGACGAAGCCATGGACCCCGCGAGCGTCGCGCTGCTCGACGGGGCCGGCGGCGTCTGGTTCTCGGGCGGCGACCAGTCGCGCCTGACCGCGGCTCTCCTCGACACGCCCCTCCACGCCCGACTCCGCGAGCTCTACCGCTCCGGGGGCGCGCTCGGCGGCACCAGCGCCGGCGCGGCCGTGATGAGCGAGGTCATGATCACCGGCGACGAGAAGCGCCAAGCTGCCGAAGGGCGCGAGTGGTCGACGATCGAAGCGGACAACGTCGCGACCGCCCGCGGCTTCGGTTTCCTGCCGGGCGTCATCGTCGACCAGCACTTCGTCGCCCGCAAGCGTCACAACCGTCTCATCAGCCTGGTCCTCGAGAGCCCCTCCCTCGTCGGCCTCGGCATCGACGAATCCACGGCCGTCCTCGTCCGGCCCGACGGCCGCTTCGAGGTCCTCGGCGCGAGCCAGGTCGTCGTCTACGACGCCCGCCGGGCCTCCACGATCCGCACTGCCTCCGGCCGCCTCGGCGCCCGTGACGTGAGCCTCCACGTTCTCGTCGCCGGCGACGTCTACGACCCGGTCCGCGGTACCGTCGCTCCCGCCTCCCCAGCGACCCGGGAGCCCGCCCGATGAGCGCAAAGCCCGCGCTGGGCCTGAAGAAGCTCCGCCTCCCCCACACCCTGATCCTCATCTACGCCATGGTCGTCCTGACCGTCGTCGCCACCTGGATCATCCCCGGCGGCGAATACCAGCGCGTCGAAAAGGACGGCCGGACCATTCCCGTGGCCGGGTCCTACGAGCGAACAGAAAGTCGCCCCCAGGGCCTGGGCGCCCTGTTCGTCTCCCCGGTCCGCGGCTTCGTCGAGGCCGCGGCCATCATCGCCATCCTGTTCGTCGTCGGCGGGGCCTTCTCCGTCATCCAAAAGACGGGGGCCATCACGGTCGTCATCCAGAACGTGGCCGTCAAGTTCGGCCGCAGCCGGGCCCTCCGCGTCCTCCTCATCCCGGTGACCATGATCCTCTTTTCACTGGGGGGCGCCATCTGGGGCATGTGCGAGGAGACCATGCCCTTCATCCTCATCTTCGTCCCCCTGGCCCTGTCCCTCGGCTACGACACGATCGTCGGCGTGTCCATCCCCTTTCTCGGCGCGGCGGCCGGCTTTGCCGGGGCCTTTTTCAACCCGTTCACGGTCGGCATCGCCCAGGGCATCGCCGGCCTGCCCCTCTACTCGGGCCTCGGCTACCGGCTCATCGTCTGGGCCCTGGGAACGGCCATCGCCATCGCCGTCGTCATGCGCTACGCGGCCCGCATCCGGAAAGACCCGACGCTCAGCCCCGTGTACGAGGACGACCTCGAGAAGCGGCACAAGCTCCTCGGCGACGGCCCCGCCGTGGACAGCCTGGCCATGACCGCGGCCCACAAGCGGGTCCTGCTCGTCTTCGCCGGAGGCTTCGGGTTCATGGTCTTCGGCATCCTGAAATACAAGTGGTTCATCTTCGAGATCGCCGGCCTGTTCCTGGCCATGGGCGTCCTCTCCGGCGTCTTCGGACGCCTCAAGGGCGACGAGATCGGCCGGTCCTTCGTCGAAGGCGCCAAGGACATGATGAACGCGGCCCTGATCATCGGCACGGCCCGGGCCATCCTCATCGTGGCCACGGACGGCCGGATCCTCGACACGCTCCTCGCGGCCATGGCCGGCACCGTCTCCCAATTCCATCCGCTCGTATCGGCCCAGCTGATGTTCTTCGGCCAGTGCGTCATCAACTTCTTCCTCCACTCGGGCACGGCCCAGGCGGCCCTGACCATCCCCGTCATGGCCCCCCTCGGCGACCTCGTCGGCATCACCCGGCAGACGGCCGTCCTCGCCTTCCAGCTGTGCGAATACATCAACCCCGTCCTGCCCACCTCCGGCGTCACGATGGGCGTTCTGGGTCTCGCCGGCCTGAAATGGGAAAAGTGGGCCCGCTGGCTCGTGCCGCTGCTCGTCCTCTGGGTCCTTTTCGGCATGATCAGCCTGGTCCCGCCCGTGCTCACGAAATGGGGACCGCACTGAGACTGGAATTTCCGAAGGAGGGGATCGTGAGATTCAAAAAACCCTGGATTTGCCTGGCCGTGTCGCTTCTTCTGGTTTTAGCCGGCAGCGGCGCCTCGACCCCGCCACCCGCCCCGTCCCCGGATATCGACGCGATCGTCCGGGACATCTCGCGCGACAACGTCGAGGCCGTTCTGAAGAAGCTGGCCTCCTTCACGACCCGCCACGTCCTGTCCTCCGACAGGGAGGGGTTCGGCATCAAGGCCTCGGCCGACTGGCTCCACGCTCAGTTCGCCGCCCTGAGCCCCCGGCTCCAGGTCTCTTTCGACACCTATCTTCTGCCCGCCCAGGGCGGCCGGCTCGACCGGGACGTCACCCTGCGGAACGTCGTGGCCGTCCTGCCCGGGAAGCATTCGGGCGACAACGAGCGGATCTTTCTGGTCAACGCCCACTACGACACCTTCGCGCGCCCGGCCGAGGGCCAACCCCGCGACGGTTTCGACCATCCCGCCCCGGGCGTCAACGACGACGGGTCGGGCCTCGCGGCCCTGCTCGAGATGGCCCGCGTCCTCAGCCGTCACGAGTTCGACGCGACCGTCCATTTCGTGGCCTTCTCGGGCGAGGAGGTCGGCCTTGTCGGCAGCACTCTCATGGCCGCCCGGATGAAGAAGGAGGGCCGGCGGATCGACGGCGTCATCACCCTGGACATGATCGGCAACATCGAGGGCGGGGACGGCTTGGTCGACAACCGGCGGCTGCGCGTCTTTTCGGACGGACCCGAAGATTCCCCCTCCCGCCAATTAGCCCGCTACGCCAAGAGGATCGGCGAGCGGCATTTCCCGTCCGCCGAGCTCGACTGCGTCTTCCGGGCCGACCGCTTCGGCCGGGGCGGCGACCACACCCCCTTCGTCCTCGAGGGCTGGCCGGGCATCCGGATGATGGAGGCCCGCGAGAACTACTCCCGCCAGCACACGATCGACGACACCCTGGAGAACATGGACCTCGACTACTGCACGCGGAACATCCGGATCACGGCCGCGGTCCTCGCTTCCTTGGCCGCCGCGCCGCCCGCGCCCGGCGTCCGCGGCGAGAAGGGGCAGCCTCTCCTCGGCCGGGGCCCGAGCGGTTACGACGCCCAGCTCCGGTGGAACGCCGTCCCCCGCGACGACCTTGCCGGATACAAGGTTTACTGGCGAAAAACGCCGGCGCCCTTCTGGGAGAACGAAGCGTTCGTCGGGAACAGGACGGAATTCGTCCTGGACAAAGTGACCATCGACGAGTTTGTCTTCGGGGTCAGCGCCGTGGGCAAGGATGGCCACGAGAGCCTGGTCTCCGCCTACACCATGGCCCCCCGCAGAAAGAGCGCCTATACCGTCAAGTAGGCGCCGGGGTCAGGCCCCCGAGGCCGCCTTCTTCTCGTCCCAGATCTTGACGAGATGGTCCTTCTGGGCCTCGAACTCCAGGGCCTGCTCTTCGACGAAGCTCTCGGCCTCCTCGGAGGATACGTCCCACGTCTGGCGGACGAAAGCCGCCACCCGGGCGTAATAGAGCGGCGTCACGAGCTCTATGATCTTGAAGCGGTTGCGCGTCCAGGTGTGGAACGTGGCGGCGAGCTCGTAGAGGATCTGGACCCAGGTCCGCAGGGGAAAGTCGAAGGACCCGGCCGGCAGGGCCGCGGCCGCCCGGATGGACTCGAAGCAGTCGGGGCAGAAGATCTCCTTCCACAGGGGGGAGAATTGCTGGAAGCCGGTCTGGAAGCGCTCGATCAGGCTTTCGAGGTCGGCCGGGACGGGCTCGGGGGAGACGGCGTCCATCTTCCCGAAGGTCTCGACGGTCACGCTGCCGCGGACGTTCCGCCACGAGCTCTCGAAGGTCTCCATCAACGTGAAGAGGATGTAGAGGACCTGCCGGAACATCGGCCCGAGATGCTCGACCGGGTCCTTGGCGTCGTGGATCTTGACCCCCAGGTTGGACTGGCAGACCTTGAAGCCCTGGGTGATGGCCGTGGTCGTCATCCAGATGTCGATCCCGTAGCGGGCCACGTCCGTGTCCCAGACGTCCTGGCCGGCGTAGAACTGGGCCACGTTCCGGGAAAAGGCGAAGTCTCCGCCGATGGGCTGGCGGATCCGCTTCCCGTACAGGGCCCGGGTCAGGTAATAGACGATGTTGTTGGTGATGGTCGCGTCGTACTTGTGCCGGAGGTAGACGGGGGCCACGAACTCGAAGCCTTTCTCGAGGACGGGGTCGAGGAGGTGGCGGACCCAGTCCGTGGTGATGCTGCGGAGGTCGGCGTCGACGACCGCGCAGGCCTTGACCGAGAGCTTCTCGGCGGCCTCGAAGACCGAGCGCAGGGCCGTGCCCTTGCCCCCCGGCCCGCGGTAGATCGAGACGATCTTCTCCTGCCAGGGCTTGATCTCGTAATCCCTGACCGCCTCCCGAGTGTCGTCCGTGGAGCCGCCGTCGGCGATGAGAATGACGTTCCGTGAGTTCCGATAGTACCGGTCCAGGCCTTTTGTCAGCATCTGGACGACGTGAGCGATGGTCTTGTCGTTGTTGTAGCTGGGGATGCCGACCAGGATGTCTGCCGAGTCGATCTCCTCGAGCCTCTTGGTCGTGTACTGCCGAAGGGCGGTCATGTAGTTCAAGGCGTCCTCCCTCATTTCTTAATAACACGCCCGGGGACGGCGGTCAATCCGCTCCGGGGTTCGCCCGGAGAGGCTCCGGACCCGAAAATTCCTTTTGACAGTTCGGCCTTTCGCCCCTATTATTAAGGGGCTTCTTTTTCAGCGTCCTTCAACAATACGGATATATCGGGATGAAGGGGTATCGTTTGCTCGTTTTCACGGACCTCGACGGCACACTGCTCGATCACGACACGTATTCGTTCGAGTCGGCCCGGCCTGCGCTCCGGGCCCTCGAAGAGCGGGGCGTGCCGTTGATATTGTGCACGAGCAAGACGAAGGCGGAGACCGAACGTTGGCGGCGGGCCCTCGGGAACAGTCATCCCTTCATCGTCGAGAACGGGGGAGGGGTCCTCATCCCCCGCGGATATTTCCCGTTCGCGGCCGCGGAGGGCGCGGAAGACCTCCCTTATGAGGAGCTGGTGTTCGGCATCCCGTACCAGGAGCTCCGCCGGGTCCTGGCCGATATGAGGCGCCGGATCGATCCCTCCATCCGGGGCTTCGGCGACCTGACGGAAGAGGAAGTCGCCCGGCTTTGCGGATTCTCCGCCGAGGAGGCCCGGTTGGCCAAGGAGCGCGAGTACGACGAGCCGTTCGTCGTCGGGGACGACAGCCTCCTCGAAGCCGTGGAGGCGGCGGCCGGTCAGGCCGGGCTGCGGATCGTCAAAGGCGGCCGCTTCGCCCACCTCCTCGGGAGTAACGACAAGGGCCGGGCCGTCGCCGCCCTGCGCGGCCTCTACGAAAAGGCCTGCGGACCCCTGCGGGCGGTCGGGCTCGGGGACAGCCTCAACGACGTACCGATGCTCCGGGCGGTGGACATCCCCGTCGTCGTCGGCAAGCCCGGCGGCGGCTATGATCCCGGGATCGACCTCCCCGGCCTCGTCCGGGCCCCGGGCGCCGGCCCCGAAGGCTGGCGCGAGGCCGTTCTCGGCATCCTGGCAAGAGAAACAGCGCCCGTCCCTTAGGGACGAGCTTTTAAGAGAAGGAGAACATCATGGCGGACTTTCATCAGAGCGGGGTCGTGGCCACCTTCCACCGGCTCGGCGCGGCCAACATGGAGCGCATGACGGCCGAGCTCACGGAGTTCAACAAGAGCCGTCCCCTGGCCCTGGTCCTGCCCACCACCCCCCAGGAACTCGATTCCGAGGCCCAGCGAAACATCATCGACGACCTCAAGCGGGTGCCCTATCTCAACGAGATCGTCATCACTTTGGGCCGGACGGACGACCCGGCCCAGTACGAAAGAGCCAAGAAGATGTTCGCTGTCCTGCCGCAGAGGCACCGGGTCATCTGGGCTTCCGGTCCCAAGCTCAACGAGCTCTACAAGGTCCTCGAAGAGGCCGACCTTTCGGCCGGCGGGGACGGAAAAGGCCGGTCCGCCTGGATCGCCTACGGCTACATCCTGTCCCGGAACGAGAGCCGGGTCATCGGCCTTCACGACTGCGACATCGTCAACTATTCCCTCGAGCTTCTGGGCCGGCTCTTCTATCCCATCGCTT